>NZ_JALPKP010000034.1:0-68038 GCF_051383635.1 Geodermatophilus sp. CPCC 205506
GCCCTCCTGGTGCTGCGCCGGAGCCCCCCCGCCGGCCGCACCCTGCCCCGCTCGGCCACCCGGCACCACTGGCCGCTGGCACTGGCCGCGGCGGCCGCGTCCCGCCGGGCCCGCCGCTGGGTGGGCGTCGCCGCCGTCGCCGACGCCGTCCTGGCGTGGTGGCCGCACCGCCGCGCGGTCGGGCCGTTGCGGTTCGCCGTCGCCCGGCGGCTGGAGGACGTCGCCTACGGGGCCGGCCTGTGGTGGGGCGCCCTGCGCGCCCGCGACCCCCGCGCGCTGCTGCCCGCGGCACCGCCGCCGATCGGTCCTCCCCTTCCCGCCGTTCCTCCCCTGGGCCAGGCGGCGGCCTGCCTGGTGGAAACGGGAGGGAGGGGCCACGATGGCGCACGATGAGCCCGAGCCCGCGGACGTCGCGATGACGACGGTCAACCCCTGGCTCGCGCTGCCCGAGGGGCGCCCCGACCCCACGCTCACCCGCCGGCTGCGGGCCGCCCACGAGGCGATGGTCACCCGCGGGGGCCCGGCCGGCCGCGACTCGGTGCGGGCGGTCGTCTGGGACTCCTGGCGCCGCAGCCTCGGCAGCGGGGTGGACCCCGACGGCACCGCTTCGCCGGTCGACCTGCTCGACGACGACCTGCTGGCCTACCGCGCCGCGCACCCGCTGGCGCCGGTCCTGCCGGTGATCCGCCGGCTGCTGGTCGAGGACGCCGAGGCCGACCAGATGATCGTCGCGGTCACGGACGCGGCCGGCCGGATGCTCTGGGTCGAGGGCGACCGGCGGCTGCGCGCCCGCGCCGAGACGATGAACTTCGTCGAGGGCGCGCGGTGGTCGGAGGAGGTCGCCGGCACCAACGCCCCGGGCACCGCCCTGGCGGTCGACCACGCCGTCCAGATCTACGGGAGCGAGCACTACCGGCGCCCGGTGCAGAACTGGAGCTGCTCGGCGGCGCCGGTCCACCACCCGGTCACCGGCGCCCTGCTCGGCGCCATCGACGTCACCGGCGGCGACTCCGTGGCCAGCCCGCACGTGCTCACCCTGGTGCGGGCCACCGTGGCCGCCGTCGAGTCCGAGCTGCGCTGGCTGCACCGCGAGCAGCCCTCCGGGCGGCGTCCGGCCGCACCGGGCCCCCGCCCGGTCGCTCCGCGGCTGGACGTGCTGGGCCGCGACCGGGCCCGCCTGGTGCGCCCCGCCGGGCCGGTCGAGCTGTCGCTGCGGCACTCCGAGCTGCTGCTGCTCCTCGCCGAGGCCGCCGTCACCGGACACGGCCGGACCGCCGAGCAGCTGGCCGCCGAGTGCCACGCCGGCGATGCCGCCGCGGTGACCGTCCGCGCGGAGCTGTCCCGGCTGCGCCGGCTGGTCGGCACCGACCTCGTCGGCTCCCGCCCGTACCGGCTGCTCGGCCGGCTCGACACCGACCTCGACCGGGTGCGCCGGCTGCTCGGCCGCGGTGCCGTGGGGCCGGCGCTCGAGTGCTACCCCGGTGCGGTGCTGCCGCGCTCGGTCGCGCCCGGCGTGGTCACGGCCCGCACGCGGGTCACCGCGCTGCTGCGCCAGGCGGTGCTCGCCAGCCGCCGTCCGGAGCTGCTGCTGCGTTACAGCCGGCTGCCCGAGGCGCAGGACGACGTCGCCGTCTGGCAGACCTGCCTGGAGTGGCTGCCACCCGGGGCGCCGAGCCGGCCCGGGGTGGCCGCGCACCTGCACCATCTGCGCCGGGCCCCCCGCGGGCCGCTGCGCGTGCACTGAGCCCTCCCCGACGATCATGAAGTTCGGGAGGCGACATGCCGCCTGCCGCAGGTGTGTCGCTTCCGCAGCTTCATGATCGTCGGCAGAGGCCGCTACAGGGCGCCGGCGAACAGCGGGACGGCGTTCTCCAGCGCGTACCCGATGCCCAGCGAGGACCCGCTGGAGAAGGCGCTGACCAGCGTCTCGTCCTCGAGCACCACGGCGTGGCCCTGCTGGACCGAGGGCAGCGTCTGCCAGAGCGGGTTGCCGGTGATCTCGGTGGCCTCCACGAAGATCGGGAAGACGACGGTCAGCGGGGCGTCGAGCAGCCGCAGCTCCTCGTCGCTGACCGGGACGAAGAAGTTCTCGCCGGCGAGGTCCTGGATGGCCGGCTTGTTGGTGAAGCCGAGCGCCTCCGTGAAGTCGACCCGGGCGTCACCGCGGACGTAGGCCCCGAAGCCCTCCGACGTGTACGCGCCGACGGCGACCTCGGTGCCCTCGAACTGCGGGTTGGCCTCCCGGGCGTCGGCGAACTGCTGCTCCACGCTGTCGGCGATCCCGGACGCCTCGTCCTCGCGGCCCAGCGCCTGGCCCACCAGCTCCAGCTGCTGCTGCCAGGTGGTCTGGTACGGGCCGACGCCCTCGGGCTGGCCGATGGTGGGCGCGATCTGGCTCAGCAGGTCGTAGCGCTCCTGCGTGCCGTCGGAGCGGGTGTCGAGGATCAGGTCGGGCTCCAGCGCGGCGACCGCCTCCAGGCTGGGCTCGAGGGTGTCGATCAGCTCCGGCGCCTCGTCGTAGCGCCCCTCCGCCCACGGGCCGACGCCAGCGCCGCCGAAGCCCAGCCAGTCGCTGGCCCCGACCGGCTGGACGCCGAGGGCCAGCGCCGTCTCCGCGTCCGACCAGCCGAGGGCGACGACCCGCGCTGGCTCCTCCTCGACCGTGACGTCCCCGAACGCCGTCGCCACGGTCACCGGGAAGGCGCCCGCGGCCGAGCTCGGTGGAGCGTCCCCGGCCTCCTCCACGGCGGAGCCGGAGCCGCAGCCGGTGGCGAGGACGGCGACGACCAGCAGGGCGGCGCCGCGGAGGGCAGGACGGGATCGCATCGGGGCTCCTCGGGGACAGGTAGGTGAGGCTCACCTAACACCCTCGGGACGACGGAGGGCCACCGGGGTCGCGGAGCCGGAGCCTGCAACGGCGCTGCAACGTTGCCCGGGGGCGCGGCTCCGGGGGCGCCGAGCCCGGCGCGCTCCGCAGATGCGGAGACGCAGGGCTGGAGAGTCCTCCTGTGCGGAGGTGAGGTGGTCGGCGCGTCGGGTAAGCGTGGCCTAAGTCACTCCCCCGTTGACACACTCCGGCCAGGTGGCTCTGCCACACGACCCCTGCAACGAAGCGGAGGATCCGTGACACAGATCAACGTGCGGGTGGACGGGGTGTCCTACCGCGACGACGTCGAGCCCCGGACCCTGCTGGTCCACTACCTGCGGGAGACGCTGGGCAAGGTCGGCACCGTCGTCGGCTGCGACACCAGCAACTGCGGGGCCTGCACCGTGCACCTCGACGGCGCGGCCGTGAAGTCCTGCACGGTCCTGGCCGTCCAGGCCGACGGCGGCGAGGTCACCACGATCGAGGGGCTGGCGCAGAACGGCACCCTGCACCCGGTGCAGAAGGCCTTCCACGAGATGCACGGGCTGCAGTGCGGGTTCTGCACCCCCGGGATGATCATGACGTCGATCGACCTGCTCAAGGAGAACCCGAACCCGAGCGAGACCGAGGTCCGCGAGGGCATCGAGGGCAACCTGTGCCGCTGCACCGGCTACCAGAACATCGTCCGCGCGGTGCAGCAGGCCGCCGGCGAGATGGCCGGCACCGGCGCCGCCCCCGAGACGACGGGAGCGCAGGCATGACCGTCACCCAGGACCGACCCGGCGCCGAGGCGCCGGCCCGCGAGGTCGGCCAGGCCCGCCTCCGCAAGGAGGACGCCCGGCTGATCACCGGCCGCACGACGTGGACCGACAACATGGTCCTCCCCGGGATGCTGCACCTCGCCGTGGTCCGCAGCCCGCTGGCCCACGCGAAGATCCGCGGCGTCGACGTCACCGCCGCGACCGAGTCGCCGGGCGTCGTCGCCGTCTTCACCGGTCAGGACTTCAAGGAGGAGCAGGGCTCGATCCCCTGCGCCTGGCCGGTGACCCCCGACATGGTCAACCCCGGGCACCCGTCGGTGGCCGTCGACGAGGTGAACCACGTCGGCGAGGCCGTCGCGGTGATCGTCGCCCGGAGCAAGGCCGCCGCGCAGGACGCCGTCGAGCTCGTCGACGTCGACTACGAGCCCCTGCCCGCGGTGCTCGACATGGAGCAGGCGATCGCGGCCGACCCGAGCCTCTGCCACGACCACCTCGACTCCAACCAGAGCTTCCACTTCGTGTTCGACGGCGGTGAGGCCGAGACGGGGACCGACACCGAGCGGGCGTTCGCGGACGCCGAGGTGGTGGTCAGCCGCAGGTTCGTGCAGCAGCGGCTGATCCCGGCGTTCATGGAGCCCCGCTCGGTCGTCGTCCAGCCGCAGGGCGACAACTACACGATGTGGTCCTCCACCCAGGTGCCGCACATCCTCCGGCTGATGCTGGCCATGATCACCGGGGTGCCCGAGCACAAGCTGCGTGTGATCGCCCCGGACGTCGGGGGCGGCTTCGGCGGCAAGCTCCAGGTGACGCCGGAGGAGGTGATCAGCCTCCTGGTGGCCCGCCGGATCGGAAAGCCGGTCAAGTGGACCGAGACCCGCAGCGAGTCGCTGATGACCGCGCACCACGGCCGCGACCAGATCCAGTACATCGACATCGCCGCCGACCGCGAGGGCAACGTCAAGGGCCTGCGCTGCCGGATCCTCGCCGACATGGGCGCCTACCTGCGGCTGGTCAGCCCCGGTATCCCGGTGCTCGGGGCGTTCATGTTCAACGGCATCTACAAGTTCCCGGCCTACCGCTTCGAGTGCCAGGGCATCTTCACCAACAAGGTGCCCACCGACGCCTACCGCGGCGCCGGCCGGCCCGAGGCGACGTTCGCCGTCGAGCGGATCATGGACGAGCTCGCCGTCGAGCTCGGCATGGACCCGCTGGAGCTGCGCCGCAAGAACTGGATCAAGGCCGAGGAGTTCCCGTTCACCACGGTGGCGGGGATGACCTACGACAGCGGCGACTACGAGACCGCGACGCAGAAGGCCCTGGAGCTGCTCGGCTACGACGAGCTGCGCGAGGAGCAGCGCCGCCGCCGGGAGTCCGGCGACCCGGTGCAGCTGGGCATCGGCTTCTCCACGTTCACCGAGATGTGCGGCCTGGCGCCGTCCCGCGTGCTGGGCTCGCTGTCCTACGGCGCGGGCGGCTGGGAGCACGCGGCGATCCGGATGCTGCCGACCGGCAAGGTCGAGGTGGTCACCGGGTCCACGCCGCACGGGCAGGGCCACGAGACGGCGTGGAGCCAGCTGGTCGCCGACCGGCTCGGCGTCCCCTTCGAGGACATCGAGGTGCTGCACGGCGACACCTCGATCGCGCCCCGCGGGCTGGACACGTACGGGTCCCGCTCGCTGGTGGTCGGTGGCGCGGCGGTGGTCCACGCGGCCGACAAGGTCATCGCGAAGGCCCGGAAGGTGGCCGCCCACCTGCTCGAGGCCAACGAGGAGGACCTGGAGTTCGCCGGCGGGAAGTTCGCCGTCCGCGGCACCCCCGGCTCGGAGGTCGGCATCCAGGAGATCGCGCTGGCCACGTTCGCGGCGCACAACTTCCCCGAGGGCGTGGAGCCCTCGATCGACGCGGACGCGACCTTCGACCCGGAGAACTTCTCCTTCCCGCACGGCACGCACATCTGCGCCATGGAGGTCGACACCGAGACCGGCAGGGTGCAGATCCGCAAGTACGCCTGCGTGGACGACGTCGGCACGATCGTGAACCCGCTGATCGTCGAGGGCCAGGTGCACGGCGGCCTGGCCCAGGGCATCGCCCAGGCGCTGTACGAGGAGGCCGTCTACGACGCCGACGGCAACCTCACCACCGGCAGCTTCGTCGACTACCTGGTCCCCTCGGCGGCGGACCTGCCGCACTTCGACACCGGCAACACCGTCCACGAGGCGCCGGGCAACCCGATCGGCGCGAAGGGCGTCGGCGAGGCCGGCTGCATCGCCAGCACGCCGGCGGTGGTCAACGCCGCACTCGACGCCGTCCGCCACCTCGGGGTGTCCGACATCCGGATGCCCCTGACACCGGAACGGGTCTGGCGGGCGCTCCAGGAGGGCGGTGACGGCGGAGACCGCGCGACCGCCGGCACCGTCGCCTACGGCGGGGCGCAGACCGAGTCCACCGCCGGTGTGGCGACCGACGCCTCGTCTCTCGGAGGTGACCGGTGATCCCCGCCGCGTTCGAGTACGCCCGGCCGACGACGATCGACGAGGCGCTGCAGGCGATCGCCGCGGGCGGGGAGGACGTCAAGATCCTCGCCGGCGGCCAGTCGCTGATCCCCGTCATGCGCCTGCGCCTGGCGGCACCGGAGACCGTCGTCGACCTCGGCCGGGTCAGCGAGCTGCGCGGGGTCCGGGACGACGGGGACGCCATCGTCATCGGTGCGATGACCACGCACCACGACGTGATGACCGACCCGCTGGTCCAGCAGCACGCCCCGCTCATCGCCGAGGCGACCGAGACGGTCGCCGACCGGCAGGTGCGCGCCCGGGGCACCTTCGGTGGCGCCCTCGCGCACGCCGACCCCGCCGGCGACCTGCCGGCGGTCGCGCTGGCCCTGGATGCCGAGTTCGTCGTGGTCGGGCCGAACGGCCGGCGCACGGTGGCCGCGGCGGACTTCTTCGTCGACTACCTCACCACCGCGCTGGAGGAGGGGGAGCTGCTCGTCGAGATCCGCGTTCCCAAGCTGGCCGGCCAGTGGGGCATGCACTACGAGAAGTTCAACCGGGTGGCGCAGGCCTGGTCGATCGTGGCCGTCGCCGCGGTGGTCCGCCGCGAGGACGGCCACATCGCCGAGGCGCGGATCGGGCTCACCAACATGGGCCCGACGCCGATCCGCGCCCGGGCGACCGAGGCCGCACTGGCCGGTGCCGACGCCAGCGCCGAGGCGATCGCGCAGGCCGCGCGGTCGGCGGCCGAGGGCACCAGCCCGAGCAGCGACCTCAACGGCCAGGCCGACTACCGCCGGCACCTGGCACAAGTGCTGACTCGCCGTGCGGTGACCGCGGCCGCCGGGTTGTAGCGTCGGTCACCAGCCCCCGGTACCGCGCCCGTTCCCCTCGGCCGGCCCGCCTCCCTCCGGGGGTGGACCGGCCGAGCCACGTACTCCCAGGAGGTCGCACCGTGCAGTTGGAGAACTCGTTCACCGTCCCCGTCCCCATCGACGAGGCCTGGCGGGTGCTGATGGACATCGAGCGGATCGCCCCGTGCATGCCCGGCGCCAGCCTCGACTCGGTCACGGGTGACGACTTCACCGGCAAGGTGAAGGTCAAGCTCGGCCCGATCAACCTCACCTACGCGGGCAAGGCGTCCTTCATCGAGAAGGACGAGGCCGCGCACAAGGCGGTCATCGACGCCCGCGCCAAGGACCAGCGGGGCAACGGCACCGCCGCCGCCGTCGTCACCGCCAAGCTGAAGGAGGAGGGGGCCGTCACGCGGGTCGACGTCCTCACCGACCTCAACATCACCGGCCGGCCGGCCCAGTTCGGCCGCGGCGTGATGACCGACGTCGGCAACAAGCTGCTCGGCCAGTTCGCCGACAAGCTGGCCAGCCAGCTCGGGGCCGGTGACCAGGAGGTGGCGGCCCCGGTGCCGGCCGAGACCGCGACCCAGAAGGTGGCGGCCACCGCCACCGGTGCGGTCGAGGAGGTCGCCGCCTCCGTCGAGCAGGTCCCGGGGGACGGCGCGGCCGCCGCGAAGACCCGCACGACCGCGGCCGCGGCCAAGGAGGCCGCGGCGGGCGCCACCGACACGGTGTCGACGACGACCCCCGCCGGTCCCGCCGCCACCCCGGTGTCCACCCCGGCGGCGCCGGGGACCCCGGCACCGGCACCGGTGCCGGCTGCGACCGCGACGACGCCGGCCGGCCCGGCGGCGACCCCGGCGTCCACCTCGGCCCGGCCGGCGGCGGCCGAGTCGGAGCCGATCGACCTGCTGGAGGTGGCCGGCGGTGCGGCGCTGGCCCGCTACGCCACGCCGCTGGCCGGCGCGGCAGCGGTGCTGCTGGTGATCACGCTGATCGTGCGCCGGCGCCGCCGCCGCTGAGTCCCGGGGCGGGGTCGCCGGGCCGGCTCGACCCGGCGACCCCGCCCAGCCAGTCCAGCGCCGCGGCGGCGACCACGTCGAGGTCGCGGCGGAGTGCGTGGTCGCCGGGGACGGCGTAGACCGAGGCCCCGGCTCGGCCGGCGAGCACCGCGGCGACCTCCTCCGGGCGGCCGAACGCGTCCCGCTCGCCCTGCACGACGCCGATCGGCACGGGCACCGCGGTCAGCTCGTGTGCCCGCGACCGCTCCGGCCGGCCCGGCGGGTACAGCGGGAACGCCAGGCACAGCACCCCGGCCGCCCCCTGCGCGGCCGCGGACCGGCAGGCCACCCGGGCTCCCGCGCTGCGGCCGCCGAGCACCACTGGGCCGGTCAGCCGGCCGCCGTCCCGCAGCCCGTCGAGCACCGCGGCCCAGCCCTCGTCGAGCCGGGGCGGCGCGGGCGCGATCCGCTTCCCCGCCACCCGCCAGGGCTGCTCCACGCGCAGCACCCGCCAGCCCGCGGCGGCGGCCGCGGTGCTGACGGCGAGCAGGTCGGCCGACTCGATCCCGCCGCCCGCGCCGTGCCCGAGCACCAGCGTCCCGGTGGCGCCGTCGGCCGGCTCCGTGCTGGTGACCCGCGCCGGGCCCAGGGGGGTGGGCAGCTCGGTCATGCGGCCGGCCGTGCCAGCAGGGCGTCCACCGCGCCGGCCAGGTCGCCGGCGACCAGCGCGGCGGGGTCGTAGACGGCCGGGTAGGCCCGCTCGCTGCGCGGGAACCAGGCGCCGGTGAGGCCGGCCTGCACCGCTCCGTGCACGTCCCAGGCGTGCGCGGCGACCATCGCCATCCGCTCCGGGGGGACGTCGCAGGCCCCGGCCGCCCACAGGTACACCGCGCGGGCCGGCTTCCAGGCGCGGATGACCTCGCTGGACAGCGACCGCTCCACCAGCGCGCGCACCCCGCCGCGCTCCAGCCCGGCCTCGGCGACGCCGGGGGTGCCGTGGGTGAGGGTCACCACCCGCACGCCGGCCGCGGCGAGCCGGCGCAGCGCGGGCTCGACGTCCGGGTGCGGCGCCAGCTCGAGGAAGGCGTCGGCGACCCGGCCGCGGTCGGCGGCGGAGAGGTCCACTGCCTGCGCGAGGGCGGCGTCGAAGGCGTCCCGGAACCGGCACCAGGTGCCGGCCGCGGCGGTGGCGAAGCCGGTCAGGAGGGTGCGGACGAAGACCGTGGGCAGCAGGTCGGCCGGCTGCCCGAGTTCCACCAGCGCCGCCCGGACGGGGGCGAGGTCGAGCAGGGTCTCGTTGACGTCGAAGGCGACGACGGCGGGCCGGGCGACTGTCATGCGTCGGCGTCGCCCCGGCCCCGCTCGGCGGCGCGCTCGCGCCGGTGCCGGCGGACGTCCTTGCCGCGCTTGACGACCAGCCAGCCGACCCCGATGACGGCGGCGGCGACGACGGCGTAGTCCAGGTACTTGAGGTTCTCGCGCACGAAGTCACCGGCGGCGACGCCCAGCCCGATGAGCACGCTGTTCCAGATCAGGCTGCCACCGGCGGTGAACAGGAGGAACTGGCCGAACGGCATGCGGACGACGCCGGCCGGCACCGAGATGAAGCTGCGCACGATCGGCACCATGCGGCCGAAGAACACCGCCGACCGCCCGTGCCGCTCGAACCAGGCGAAGGTCCTGTCGACGTCCTCGGTCTCCACCAGCGGCAGCCGGTCGAGGAAGGCGTGCGAGCGCTCGGGTCCGAGCGCGCGGCCGACGTAGTAGAAGAAGATCGCGCCCAGGATCGAGCCGAGCGTGGCGAAGAGCACCACCGGGACGACCGACATCCGGCCCTCGTTGATGAGGACGCCGGCGGCGCCGAGCACGGCCTCGCTGGGGATGGGCGGCACGACGGTCTCGAGCAGGATGGACAGCCCCACGCCCACCGGCCCCAGCTTCTCCACCATGTCGAGCAGGAAGCCGGTGATCCCGCCTTCGTCGGATGCGGCGGCGGCGAGGAGCGACATGCGTCCCACGGTAAACGGCGCTCTGCGGGCGTGCGGGTAGCTTCGCCGGACATGCGCCAGCGCTACACCGCCCGGGCCGTCGTCGTCGGCGACCGGGCCGGCACCGTGCTACCCGACGCCGTGCTCGACGTCGCCGACGGCGAGATCGCCTGGGTCGGTGCCGCCGCCGACGCCCCGCCGGCGGCGGACGCCGAGGTCACCGCCCTGCCCGGCCTGCTGATGCCCGGGCTGGTGAACACCCACGCGCACGGGCCGATGGTGCTGTTCCGCGGCCAGGCCGAGGGGCTGCCCCTGGAGCGCTGGCTGCGCGAGGTGATCTGGCCGCGCGAGGGGCGGCTGACCGCCGACGACGTCGAGGCGGCGATGACCGCGGCCTCGGCGGAGATGCTCTGCGGCGGGATGACCACGAGCGTGGAGATGTACTTCGCCCCCGAGCGGGTCGCCGCGGCGGTCGGGCGGACCGGCGCGCGGGCGGTGATCGCCACCCCGCTCATCCCGCTGCCGGGGACGCCGCCGCTGGCCGAGCAGCTGCGCGACGCGGTCGCCTTGGCCACCCGGGCGCCTGCCGACGGCACCGTCGAGTACGGGATCGGGCCGCACGCGGCGTACACGCTGCCCCTGCCGCTCCTGCGCGACGCCGCCGCGGCCGCCCGCGAGCACGGGCTGCTCCTGCACCTGCACGTGGCCGAGACCCGCGCCGAGGACGCCGACCTCCTGGCCACGCACGGGCTGTCGGTGCCGGCACTGCTCGCATCCCACGACGTGCTGGGGGGCCGGGTGCTCGCCGCGCACTGCGTGCACCTCGACGACGCCGACCTGGAGCTGTGGCAGGAGTACGAGGTCGCGGTCGCGCACTGCCCGGCCAGCAACGCCAAGCTGGCCAGCGGGATCGCACCGGTACGGGCGATGCTCGACCGCGGCCTCCGGGTCGGGCTGGGCACCGACGGGGCGGCGTCCAACGACGGGCTGGACCTGCTCGGCGACGTCCGGCTGGCCGCGCAGCTGGCCCGGCTGCGCGAGGGACGGGCGACCGCGCTGACCGCCGCCGAGGCGTTCTGGCTGGCCACCGGCGGTGCCGCCGACGCGATCGGCCGCCCGGACCTCGGGCAGCTGGCGGTCGGCCGCCGTGCGGACCTGGTGCACGTCGACATGGCCGACCTGCTGTTCGAGCCGGTGCTCAGCCCCCCGGACGTGCTCACCCACCTCGTGTGGTCGGGGACCTCGCGGCTGGTGCGCGACACCTGGGTCGGCGGCCGGCCCGTGGTGCGTGACGGCGTCTGCACCACCGTGGACGTCGAGGCGCTGCGAGCGGACGTCGCGTCGCGGGCCGCCCGCCTCGCGACCGGTTGATGGAGTGGATCCGTGGGCGTCACCCTCGCGGATCCACTCCGTCAGGGGCGCAGCGAGATCGTCTCGCCGCGCACGACCGCGCGGATCTCCCCGGGGGCCCGGCGCTCGGCCACCTCCCGGACGAAGTCGCCCAGCGGTGAGGCGAAGCGGTCGTAGTCGTCGTAGTGGACCGGCACCGTCACCGGCGGCTTCAGCAGCTCGACGAGGTCGGCGCCCTGCCGGCCGTCCATGGTCACCGTGACCCCGAGCGCCTTGGTGCCGCCGAGGTGCGGGATGAGGACGTCCAGCGGACCGCAGCGCTGCAGCACCTCGCCGAGCCAGGGCCGGTAGAGCGTGTCGCCGCTGATGTAGCCCCGCCAGCTCACCTCGCCGCCGCGCAGCAGCTCGAGGACGCTGCCCATCACCGGCGGCAGCAGCCTCGCCAGCGGGCCGGGGCCGTGCACGCCGGGGACGGCGGTGATCCGCAGCGTCTCGTCCGGCCGGGTCAGCTCGTGCCGCTGCCAGGGCGCGAGGTCGAGGGTCTCCCGGAAGCCGCGCCGGCCGAGCGCGCCGGCCGCTGCCGGGGTGGTGATCACCGGGGTGCCGCGGTCGAGGGTGCGGGTGGCGATGCGGTCCCAGTGGTCGGCGTGCAGGTGCGACAGCACGATCGCGTCGAGCGCCGGCAGCTGGGTGGGGAGCAGCGCCGGGTCGGTGAGCCGCTTGGTCCACAGCCCCTTGCCGAGGTAGGCCCGCTGCCCGCGGCGCAGGAAGTTGGGGTCGGTGAGCAGGGTGAAGCCGCCGATCCGCAGCAGCGTGGTGGCGTTCCCGCCGAAGGTGAGGGTGACGTCGTCGGACGGCGCGCGCGAGGCCATGCCCCGCGACTACCCGGCGCCCTCCGCGCCCACGCCGACCGCCGGTCCCCGCGGGGACCGCCGCCGTGGTCCCGTCGGTTTCCGCGGAAACCGACGTAGGGGCCCGGCTGGTAGACAGGGCGGGTGGCCGGTTCCCGCGACGTGGACGCGTCCTTCCTCGCCCTCCCGCTCGCCGCGCTGACCGACGCGGCGCTCACCCGCGCGATCGACCTCGGCTGCGAGCACGCCGACCTGCGGGTCGAGCGGATCCGCACCCAGACGATCAGCCTGCGCGACGCCCGGCTGGAGGCCCTGGCCGACGGCGAGGACCTCGGGCTCGCCGTCCGTGTGGTGCACGAGGGCACCTGGGGGTTCGCCGCTGGTGTCGTCCTCACCGCGGCCGAGGCGGTCCGGCTGGCCGAGGAGGCGGTCGCGGTCGCGAAGGTGTCCGCGGCGGTGAACAGCGACCGCGTCCAGCTGGCGTCCGAGCCGGTGTACCGCGACGCGGCGTGGGTCTCCGACTACGACGTCGACCCGTTCACGGTGCCCGACGCGGAGAAGGCCGGCCTGCTCACCGACTTCTCCGAGCAGCTGCTGGCCGCCGACGGCGTCGAGCACGTGCAGGCCAGCTGTGCGCTGGTCAAGGAGCAGAAGTACTACGCCGACACGGCCGGCACCCGGACACGGCAGCAGCGGGTCCGCACCAACCCCGACGTCACCGCGCTCACCGTCGACCGCACCACCGGCGCGTTCGAGAGCATGCGCAGCCTGGCCCCGCCGGCCGGTCGCGGCTGGGAGTACCTCACCGGCACGGGCTGGGACTGGCGCGGCGAGCTGGCCGAGATCCCCGAGCTGCTGCGGGAGAAGACCAAGGCGCCGTCGGTGCAGGCCGGCCGCTACGACCTCGTCGTCGACCCGTCGAACCTGTGGCTGACCATCCACGAGTCGATCGGCCACGCCACCGAGCTCGACCGGGCGCTGGGCTACGAGGCCGCCTACGCGGGCACCTCCTTCGCCACCGTCGACAAGCTCGGCACCCTGCGGTACGGCTCGGCGCTGATGGACGTCACCGGTGACCGCACCGCCCCGCACGGACTGTCCACCATCGGCTGGGACGACGAGGGCGTCGCCGGGCAGCAGTGGGACATCGTCAGGGAAGGCGTCCTGGTCGGCTACCAGGTCGACCGGAACACCGCCCGGCTGGGCGGGATGGCGCGGTCCAACGGGTGCGCCTTCGCGGACTCGCCCCGGCACGTCCCGGTGCAGCGGATGGCCAACGTGTCCCTGCGGCCGGCACCCGACGGCCCCTCGACCGAGGAGGTCATCGCCGGCGTCGAGCACGGCGTCTACGTCGTCGGGGACAAGAGCTGGTCGATCGACATGCAGCGCTACAACTTCCAGTTCACCGGGCAGCGGTTCTACCGGATCGAGGGCGGTCGTCTCGCCGGCCAGCTGCGCGACGTGGCCTACCAGGCGACGACGACGGAGTTCTGGGGCTCGCTCGCGGCCGTCGGCGGCCCGCAGACCTACGTGCTGGGCGGGGCCTTCAACTGCGGCAAGGGGCAGCCCGGTCAGGTCGCCCCGGTCAGCCACGGGTGCCCGGTGGCCCTGTTCGAGAACGTCAACATCCTCAACACGGTGCAGGAGGGCGGGCGATGAGCGGTGCGAGCGCCGGCGAGCGGGTCGTGACCATCGCAGCGAGCGCCAGCGAGCGAGGAGCGGAGCGATGAGTCAGCCGACCCCGCAGGACGTCGTCGAGAAGGCGCTGGCCGCCTCCACCGCGGACGGCCAGGTCGCCTTCGTCGTCGAGAGCTCGGAGGCCAACCTCCGCTGGGCCTCCAACAGCCTGACGACGAACGGTTCCATGCGCTCCCGGCAGGTCGTGGTGGTGTCCTTCATCGACGGCGGCACCGGGATGGCGGCCGGCACGGTGGCCCGCACCGGCAGCCCGGACATCGACGAGCTGGTGGCCGCCAGCGAGCAGGCCGCCCGCGACGCCGGCCCGGCCGAGGACGCGATGCCGCTGGTCGCCGAGACGCCGTCCGGCTCGGGCGACTGGGACGCCGACCCCGCGGAGACCTCGATCGGCGTCTTCGCCGACTTCGCGCCCGCCCTCGGGCAGGCCTTCGGCGAGGCCCGCGGCCGCGACGAGCTGCTGTTCGGCTATGCCGAGCACTCGATGGAGACCACCTACCTCGGCACGTCGACCGGCCTGCGGCTGCGGCACGACCAGCCCAGCGGCCGGGTGGAGCTCAACGGCAAGAGCACCGACATGAGCCGGTCGGTGTGGGCCGGCACCGGGACCCGGAACTTCGCCGACGTCTCGGTGGAGGCGCTCGCCGGCGAGGTGGCCCGCAAGCTCGGCTGGGCGCGGCGCCGCGTGGAGCTCCCCGCCGGGCGGTACGAGACGCTGCTGCCGCCGTCGGCGGTCAGTGACCTGATGATCTACGTCTACTGGACGATGGAGGCGCGCGACGCCGACGAGGGCCGCAACGTCTACGCCAAGGCCGGCGGTGGGAACCGGGTGGGCGAGCGCCTGGCCGCGCTCCCGCTGACCCTGCGCAGCGACCCGTTCGAGCCCGGCCTGGAGGCCTGTCCGTTCCAGGTGGTCAGCGGCTCCTCCGGTTCGGCGTCGGTGTTCGACAACGGGATGGCGACGCCGGCGGTGGACTGGATCTCCGGCGGGGTCCTGACCAACCTCATCCGGCCGCGCGCCTGGGCGCTGAAGACGACGGCACCGGCGACGGCCGCCGTCGACAACCTGGTGCTCGAGCTGCCCGGCGCGACGGTGACCCAGGACGAGATGGTGGCCGCCACCGACCGCGGCCTGCTGCTCACCACGCTCTGGTACATCCGCGAGGTCGATCCCCAGACGCTGCTGCTCACCGGGCTCACCCGGGACGGCGTCTTCCTCGTGGAGGGCGGCGAGGTCACCGGCGCGGTGAACAACTTCCGGTTCAACGAGTCCCCGGTCGACCTCCTGGCCCGCATCACCCAGGCCGGTCGCACCGAGCGCACGCTGCCGCGGGAGTGGAACGACTGGTTCACCCGGGCGGCGATGCCGGCGGTGCGGGTGCCGGACTTCAACATGAGCAGCGTCTCACCGGCCAGCTGACCAGATCGGAGGCCGTCGGCGGCGCGACGCGCCGATGTAACCCAACCGTCGGTGGCGGTGTGACAACCGGTTCGTCACATCGTTGTCATTTGCTTCCCGTGACGTTCTGCGAACGGGCCAATACCGTGAGTTCTGCCGGGATGGCCACGCGGAACGCAACACCCGCCTGGACCCCCCCGAGCAACAGCCGAGACGTGGACCGGGCGGAACCTCGCGCCCTGGCCACAGAGGGGCCCCGACCACACACGGGGCAGGTGAGGGGGAGGTCCCATGACCAGGAACACGAAGCCGTCGGTCTTCCAGATCGGCCAGATCTGGGACGACGGGGATGCGGTCGTGGTGTCCGGGTGGGGGCTGGGGCTGTGCGCCGCGGCCTGCACCTGCCACCGGCACCCCGGCGGCGGCAACCTCTCCATCGCCGAGGACCAGGCGCGGGGCCTGCTCGGGCTGGTCAGCTACGCCGACGACGACTGCAGCTGCTGCGAGCCGTGGACCGCCGACGAGCTGAGCGCGATCGTCCGTGACCTGGACATGGTCGCCGGCCTCCAGGCGCAGGAACCGCTCGCCGGCTGAACCGCGGTTTCCCGGGACCGGCCCGGGTAGGGGTCGGTCATGCTGGGACGAGCCGCCCTCCGCGGTGCCGTGGCCGGGCTGGCCGGTACCGCCGCCATGACGCTCGGCGAGAAACTCGAGCAGTCGGTGACGCACCGGCCGGACTCCTACGTCCCCGGGCGCACCCTGACGGCGCTGGCGACCCGCCGCCGGCTGCCCGAGTCGGCGCGCCCGCCCGTGCGCAACCACCTGATGCACTGGGGCACCGGCGCGCTCGTCGGTGCCCTGCGCGGCGTCTGGGCCGCCAGCGGGCTGCGCGGCTGGCACGCCTCGGCCTGGCACACCTCGGTCCGGCTGGCCACCGACCAGACCCTCGAGAACGCCACCGGCACCGGCGCCCCGCCGTGGACGTGGTCCCGGCGCGACCGCGTCGTCGACGTCGCCGGCAAGGCCCTGTACTCCTTCGTCACCGGCGCGGTGGCCGACGCGCTGGTGCCCCTCGCGGCCGACCGGACGCCGTCCGGGTCCGCCCCGCCCCGCCGCGGGTAGACCGTCGGCACCGACGCCATCGTCGGCAGCCAGCAGCCTTCAACCAGTTGCAGTCAGCCCCCTGTCCGACGGTTACGACGTTCCCGGCCGCCGGTCGGGACACCGGAGCCTGGTGGGGCTCCTGTGACGGACGGGGTCACGCCGCCGTCCGTGGCCCCGCGCGCCGCTGCCTACTCGTCGGCACCGTCTCCCTACCGTGCGTACGGACGCGCTCGGAACACCGCCCACACCGGCGGGGCGCGGTGAGGGGAGGCCGACCATGCAGCGGAACCGGACGACGAGCCGACGCTGGTCCGGCGCCACGCTGGCGGTCGCCGCCACCGTCGCCGTGCTGTTCACCCCGGCGACCGCGAGCGCCGAGCCCGCGACGGCCGCCGACGCCGCCCGGCTGGTCGCCGAGTCCGGCCAGCGGCTGTCCGCGCTCGACGAGCAGGTGCACGCGGCGCAGGTCACCGTCACCGAGCAGCAGCAGGCCGCGGTCGCCGCCGCGCAGACCGCCGCCGCCGCCGAGGCCCAGCTCGCCGCGTACGCCCCGCAGCTGGCGGCCATCGCGCAGGGCGCGCACACGACCCAGTCCCGGATGGCGGCCTTCCTCACCGGCGACTCGGCCGACGACATCGTCCAGCAGATGACCACCCTGGACCTCATCGCCAGCCACACCGAGGGGCTGCTGGCCGAGGTGTCGGTCGCGAAGCGGACCGCCGAGGAGGCCCGGACCGCGGCCGACGCGGCGGCCGCCCAGGCCGCGGCCGGGCTCGCCGAGCTCCAGCGCCAGCAGGCCGAGGTGGCCGCCCTGGTGGCGGACTACGAGGCCGACTTCGACCGGCTCAGCGCCGCCGAGCAGTCCGCCGTCACCACCCGGCTCGCCGGGCCGGCGCTGGCCGCGCCGTCCACCGCCGCCGTCGTGGCCGCGGCCGCGGGCGACCAGGTCGCGGCCGTGCTGGAGAAGGCGCTGGCGCAGGTCGGCGACGCCTACGTCTGGGGCGGGACCGGGCCCGACGGGTTCGACTGCTCCGGCCTCACCAGCTTCGCCTACGCCGCGGCCGGCGTCGCGCTGCCGCACTCGAGCCAGGCCCAGTCCCGGATGGGCGTGGCCGTCTCGCGCGCCGACCTGCAGCCCGGTGACCTGGTGTTCTTCGGGTCGCCGGTGTACCACGTGGGCATCTACGTCGGGAACGGGATGATGGTGCACGCGCGCACGTTCCGGCAGCCCGTCGCGGTGACCAGCGTCGACCAGGGCGACTACTCCGGCGCCCGCCGCGTCCTCGGTCAGTAGAGCCGGCCGCCCTCGGCCAGCAGCTGCACCAGCGCGGCGATCCGCTTCGCGCGCGCCGTCGCGGTGGCCGCCGTCGTGACCCGGTGGAGGACGGCGTAGCGGTTGCGGCCGTCCAGCGCCTCGAACTGCTGCTGCGCGGCGGGGACCGCGGCGAGGGCGGCGGTCAGGTCGTCCGGCACGGTGGCGGACGCCGGCCCCGCGTAGGCCCGCTCCCAGCGACCGTCGGCCCGGGCCGCCTCGACCGCGGCCAGGCCCGCCGGCCGCATCCGGCCGGCCGCGGTGAGCGCCTCGACGGCCGCCACGTTCTTCTGGGACCAGATGCTGCGGGCCCGGCGCGGGGTGATCCGCTGCAGGTACCAGGCATCGTCGAGCCGGTTGGACCGGCCGTCGATCCAGCCGAAGCAGAGCACGGACTCCACCAGCTCGGCGTAGGTCACCGACGGCACCCCGGCGCCCTTCTTGGCCAGCTTCACGTACAACCCGGGGGCGGTGGCGTGCTCGGCGTCCAGCCACTCCTCCAGCGCCGCCTGGTCGGGGAAGGCTCGCACCGGCAGGTCGGTCGGGAGCGTCACGGCGGGCATGGTGTCCCGGAGGTCGGCCCCGCGTCCAGGGGTGCCGGAGCCGTTCCGTAGCGTTCCCTGGTCGGACCGTGACCGGAGGAGGGCCAGGGTGGGCGGCGAGGTTCCCGCGACGGTGCAGGGCATCTACGACGAGGTGCTGCGACGCAACCGCGGCGAGACGGAGTTCCACCAGGCGGTGCGCGAGGTGCTCGAGTCCCTCGCCGTCGTGCTCGACCGGCACAGCGAGTACGCCGAGATGAAGACCGTCCAGCGCATCTGCGAGCCCGAGCGGCAGATCATCTTCCGCGTCCCGTGGCAGGACGACCGCGGCGAGGTGCACATCAACCGCGGCTTCCGCGTCGAGTTCAACTCCGCGCTGGGGCCCTACAAGGGCGGGCTGCGCTTCCACCCCTCGGTCGACCTGGGGATCGTCAAGTTCCTCGGCTTCGAGCAGGTCTTCAAGAACGCCCTGACCGGCATGCCCATCGGCGGCGGCAAGGGCGGCTCGGACTTCGACCCCAAGGGCCGCTCGGACGCCGAGGTCATGCGGTTCTGCCAGTCGTTCATGACCGAGCTCTACCGGCACCTCGGGGAGTACACCGACGTGCCGGCCGGTGACATCGGCGTGGGCGCCCGGGAGATCGGCTACCTCTTCGGCCAGTACAAGCGGATCACCAACCGCTACGAGTCCGGGGTCATCACCGGCAAGGGGCTGGGCTGGGGCGGCGCCCTGGTCCGCACGGAGGCCACCGGCTACGGCGCCGCCTTCTTCGCCGAGGCGATGATGGAGGCCGCGGGGGAGTCCTTCGACGGCAAGCGGGTCGCCGTGAGCGGCTCGGGCAACGTCGCCGTCCACGGCATCGAGAAGGTGCACCGGCTCGGCGGAACGGTGGTGGCCGCCTCGGACTCCAGCGGGTACGTCGTCGACGAGAAGGGCATCGACCTCGACGTCCTCAAGCAGGTCAAGGAGGTCGAGCGGGGCCGGATCGGCGACTACGCCGACCGCGTGGGGACGGCGAGCTTCGTCCCCGGCGGCAGCATCTGGGACGTCCCCTGCGACGTCGCGATCCCCAGCGCCACGCAGAACGAGCTGGACGGCGACGCGGCCGCCGTCCTGGCCCGCAACGGCTGCCGGTACGTCGTCGAGGGCGCCAACATGCCGGCCACCCCGGAGGCGGTGCGGGTCTTCCGGGACGCCGGCATCGCGTTCGCCCCCGGCAAGGCGGCCAACGCCGGCGGGGTGGCCACCTCGGCGCTGGAGATGCAGCAGAACGCCTCGCGCGACCGGTGGACGTTCGAGCACACCGAGGAGCGGCTGGAGGAGATCATGCGCGGCATCCACGCCCGCTGCCACGCCACCGCCGACGAGTACGGCTCACCCGGCGACCTCGTGCTCGGGGCCAACGTGGCGGGCTTCCTGGAGGTGGCCGAGGCGGTGCACGCGCACGGCCTGGTCTGAGGGACCGTGCGGCAGGCTGCCGGCATGAGCCGACCCGGCAGCGACGTCCCGGCGGTGCAGGTCCTCGTCGCCGATCTCGAGCCGCGGCCGGGCGGTCGGCTCGTGCGCGCCGCCCGCCTGCTCGCCGCCTTCACCGCGGAGCTGGCCCTCGGGCTGCTCCCCGCGCCCGCCCTGTTCGACGTCGTCGTCCGGCGGCGCAGCGACCGGTCCGAGGTCGTGCGGGTGCCGGCGGTGGACACCACCACGCCCGGCGACCTGCTCCGCTTCGTCCGGGAGCAGCTCGAGACCAGCGACGCCGGGACGTTCCTCGCGGAGTGGCGCGAGCGGGCCTAGACCTCCCGGCGCAGCACCTCCGCGGCCAGGGCCAGGGAGCGCATCTTGCCCTCGGCGGCGGCCCGCGGCAGGTACTTGAGGCCGCAGTCGCTGGAGAGCACGAGCTTCTCGACGTCGACGTCGTCCAGCGCGCGGCGCACCCGGTCGGCGATCACCTCGGGCGTCTCCACCTCCGGGGTCGACAGGTCCAGCACGCCCAGCGCGATGCCCTTGCCGCGCAGCGGCCGCAGCTGCGCCGGGTCCAGGTGCGACTGCGCCGTCTCGACCGACACCGCGGCGACGGGGGTGTCGGCCAGCTCCGGCAGGAAGGAGTAGCCCTCCGGCCGCTCGGACACCATCGCGGCGTAGCCGAAGCACAGGTGCAGGTGGACCGGCCCGGCCGCGCCCTCCACGGCCCGGGTCACCGCCTCGGCCCCGTACCGGCGGGCCACCTCGGGGCGGGCCTGCAGCCACGGCTCGTCGATCTGCACGATGTCCGCGCCGGCGGCGAACAGGTCGGCGATCTCCGCGCGGACGACGTCGGCGTACGCCAGGGCGAGGGCGCGGTCGTCGCCGTAGTGCTCGTCCTGCGACTGCTGGGCCATCGTGAACGGACCGGGGACGGTGATCTTCACGGTGCGGTCGGTGGCGGCCCGGAGGAACGCCACGTCGCGCGCCTGGACCGGCGCCGGACGCCGGATCTCCCCGACCACCCGCGGCACCGGGATCGGCCGGCCCGAGCGGTTGATGACCGACCCGGGGGTGTCGATGTCCACGCCCTCCAGCGCGGTGGCGAAGTGGTTGGAGTAGGACTCCCGGCGCTGCTCGCCGTCGGTGAGGATGTCCAACCCCGCGGCCTCCTGCGCGCGGACGGCGAGCAGCGTGGCGTCGTCCTGCGCCTCCTCGAGCTGCTCCGGCGCCACCCGCCACAGCTCGCGGGCCCGCACGCGGGGCGGGGTCTGGTGGGCCAGCTTGTCGTGGTCGAGCAGCCAACCGGGCTGCGGGAGGCTCCCGACGACGGAGGTGGGCAGCGGCGGCAGCGGTGCGGGCATGCGGCGAGTGTGCCCGACAGGTGCATTGCGGGCGGCACTGTGCTGGGGTGTGCACCGTGGCGGACAACTACATCGCGGAACTGGAGTTCGGCGCGCCGAAGATCGACGACGAGGCCTTCGTCGCGCCGACGGCGATCGTGGTCGGTGCGGTGACCATGGGGCCGCACTCGAGCATCTGGTACGGCGCGGTCGCCCGCGCCGACCACGAGGTCATCGAGATCGGCGAGGGGACCAACGTGCAGGACGGCTGCACGCTGCACTCCGACCCGGGCTTCCCCCTCGTCCTCGGCCGGGGGGTCACCGTGGGGCACAACGTGGTGCTGCACGGCGCCCGGGTGGACGACGACGTCCTGGTCGGCATGGGCAGCGTCGTGATGAACGGCGCCCACATCGGCTCGGGGTCGATCGTCGCCGCCGGCGCCGTCGTCACCCAGGGCACCGAGGTCCCGCCGGGCTCCCTCGTCGGCGGCGTGCCGGCCAAGGTGCTCCGGCAGACGACCGACGACGACCTCGCCCACATCCGGGGCAACGCCGAGAGCTACACCTCGCGGCTGGCCTCGGCGCGGCGGGTCCGGCCGGTGGTCCGCCACAAGCTGCCCCCGGCCGGCCAGGTGCCCGGCGACGCCATGGACTGAGCCGCGCAGCTCAGCCGGCCAGCAGCTCCCGCACCAGCGCACCCACGGCGTCGATCTCGATGAGGAACCCGTCGTGGCCGTACGGCGAGGAGAGCACCCGCAGCGGGACGCCGAGGCCGTCGGCGACCAGCTGCTGGAGCGCGAGCGGGTACAGCCGGTCGCTGTCCACGCCGGCCACCACCGCCCGCGCGGTGACCCGGGACAGCGCCGCCTCGACCCCGCCCCGGTCGCGGCCGACGTCCCAGGAGTTCATCGCCTCGGTCAGCACCACGTAGCTGCCGGCGTCGAACCGGGCGGCGAGCTTGCCGGCGTGGTGGTCCAGGTAGGAGGCGACCGCGTACCGGCCGTCGCCCTGCACCGCGGTGCCGAAGCGCTCCTCCAGCTCCCCGCCGCTGCGGTAGGTCAGGTGCGCGATCCGCCGGGCGACGCCGAGCCCGTCGACCGGTCCGGGGCCGGGCAGGTAGTCCCCGCCGGCCCAGGCCGGGTCGGCACGGACGGCGGCCTGCTGGGTGGTCTGGGTGCCGATCTGGTCGGCGGTCGCGGCGGCACCGGAGGCGAGGAAGAACAGCGCTCCGACCCGGTCGGGCAGCCCGACCGCCCACTCCAGCGCCCGCATGCCACCCATCGAGCCACCGAGCACCGCCGTCCACCGGTCGATGCCGAGGGCGTCGGCCAGCGCGGCCTCCACCCGCACCTGGTCGCCCACGGTGACGGCGGGGAAGCGCGCGCCCCACGGGGCGCCGTCCGGGGCCGGGGACGAGGGGCCGGTCGTCCCCTGGCAGCCGCCGAGGACGTTGGCGCAGACGACGAACAGCCGGTCGGTGTCCAGCGGCGCCCCGGGCCCGACGAGCCCGTCCCACCAGCCCGGCGTCGGGTGGCCCGGGCCGGGCGGGCCCACGACGTGGCTGTCGCCGGTGAGCGCGTGCTCGACCAGGACGGCGTTGCCCCCGCCGGGCGCGAGCGTCCCCCACGTCTCGTAGGCCACCCGGACCGCCGGCAGCGACCCGCCGCGGTCCAGCCCGAGCGGACCGGGCAGGTCGAGGAAGCGCCGGTCGCCGACCGGGTCCCCCTCGCGCCAGCCGCCCGGGCGCGGCGGGGCCCAGGGGGCGACCCGGGCCCCGCTCACGTCAGGACGTCCTTCTCACTCGGCGGACTTCGCGGCGCGGAAGCCGGCCTCCAGGTCGGCGAGGATGTCGTCGATCCCCTCCAGGCCGACCGCCAGCCGCACCAGGCCGGGGGTGACGCCGGTGGTCAGCTGCTCCTCGGCGGTCAGCTGCGAGTGCGTCGTCGACGCCGGGTGGATGACCAGGCTGCGCACGTCGCCGATGTTGGCCACGTGGCTGTGCAGCTCCAGCGCGTCGACGAACCGCTTGCCGGCCTCGACCCCGCCGTGCAGCTCGAAGGTGAGGACGGCGCCGGCGCCGCGCGGCGCGTACTTCCGCTGCGCGGCGTGCCACGGGGACGACGCCAGCCCCGGGTAGTTGACCCGGTCGACGGAGTCGTGCGCCTCGAGGAACTCCGCGACCCGCTGGGTGTTGGCCACGTGCCGCTCCATGCGCAGCGACAGCGTCTCGATCCCCTGCACGACGAGGAAGGCGTTGAACGGCGAGATCGCCGGGCCGAGGTCCCGCAGCAGCTGCACCCGTGCCTTGAGCGCGTACGCCGGCGCGCCGAGGTCGGCGTAGACGACGCCGTGATAGGTCGGGTCGGGCTCGGTGAAGCCGGGGAACTTCCCGCCGGTCCAGGTGAAGTTGCCGGCGTCGACGATCAGCCCGGCGATCACCGTGCCGTGCCCGCCCAGGTACTTGGTCGCCGAGTGCACGACGACGTCGGCACCGAACTCGATCGGCCGGATGAGGAACGGGGTGGCGATCGTGTTGTCGACGATCAGCGGGACGCCGTTGCGGTGCGCCACCTCCGACACCGCGCTGATGTCGAGGATGTCGCCCTTGGGGTTGCCGATCGTCTCGCCGAAGAAGGCCTTGGTGTTCTCCTGGACCAGCGACTGCCAGTTCTCCGGGTCGTCGGGGTCCTCGACGAAGGAGACGGTGACGCCGAGCTTGGGCAGCGAGTGGTGCAGCAGGTTGTACGTGCCGCCGTAGAGCGAGGCGGACGCGACGACGTGGTCGCCGGACTCGGCGATGTTGAGCAGCGCCAGGGTCGTGGCGGACTGCCCGCTCGACACCGCCAGCGCCGCGACGCCGCCCTCCAGCGAGGCCACGCGCTGCTCCAGCGCGTCCTGCGTCGGGTTCATGATCCGGGTGTAGATGTTGCCCATCTCGGCCAGCGCGAACAGGTCCGCGGCGTGCTGGGCGTCGCGGAACTGGTAGGCGGTGGTGGCGTAGATCGGCAGGGCACGGGCCCCGGTGGTCGGGTCGGGGCTCGTGCCGGCGTGGATCTGCCGGGTCTCGAAGCTCCAGCTCTGGGGGTCGGGCATGCGCCGGTCTCCTCTCATCGGGAGACCCCGCGGCGCGCGAGGACCTCCGTCCTTGCCGGACGGCGGGCGCCGACCGGCCGGCTCTTCCCCTGGAGCACCTCGGACGGAGTCGAGGTTGCCGGGCAGCCAGCCAGGTGCTTCGCACTGCCTCTCGTGAGCCAGACGCGATCTTATGCAGACGGGAGCACACCCGGCACAGGGGCCCCAGGCGCATCGGGGCCGGTCAGGCGGCGGAGGCCGGCCCTAGAGCACCTTGGAGAGGAACGCCCGGGTGCGGGCGTGCTGGGGGTCGCCGAGCACGCGCCGCGGGTCGCCGGCCTCGACGACCACGCCGTCGTCCATGAAGACCAGGGAGTCGCCGACCTCGCGGGCGAAGCCCATCTCGTGGGTGACGACGACCATCGTCATCCCCGACCCGGCGAGCCCCCGCATGACGTCGAGGACCTCGCCGACGAGCTCCGGGTCCAGCGCGGACGTCGGCTCGTCGAAGAGCATGAGCTGCGGCTCCATCGCCAGGGCCCGGGCGATCGCCACCCGCTGCTGCTGGCCGCCGGAGAGCTGGTTCGGGTAGTTGTGCACCCGGTCGCCGAGGCCCACCCGCTCCAGCAGCTCGACGCCCCGCCGGCGGGCCTCCGCCTTGCGCACGCCCTTCACCTGGGTGGGTGCCTCGACGACGTTCTCCAGCGCCGTCATGTGCGGGAAGAGGTTGAACCGCTGGAAGACCATGCCGATGTCGCGGCGCTGGGCAGCGACCTGCCGGTCGGGCAGCTCGTGCAGCTTGCCGCCGTGCTCGCGGTAGCCGACCAGGTGCCCGTTCACCCACAGCCGGCCGGCGTCGATCTTCTCCAGGTGGTTGATGCAGCGCAGGAACGTCGACTTCCCCGAGCCGGAGGGGCCGATCACGCAGACCACCTCGCCGGCGGCGACCTCCAGGTCGATGCCCTTGAGCACCTCGACCTGACCGAAGGACTTGCGCACGCCCTCGGCCCGGACCATCGGCTGTCCGTCCCCGGTCACTTCTGGCCCCCGACCTCGCGGGCCTCGCGGGCGGCCCGCTGCGCCCGCGTCTCCCGGCTGCCGAAGCCCCGGTTGAACCGCCGCTCCAGGAAGTACTGGCCGATCATCAGCAGGCTGGCCAGCGCCACGTACCAGAGGATCGAGGCCACGGCCATCGGGATGATCTGGAAGGTCCGGCTGCCGATCGCCCGCAGCTGGAAGTTGAGCTCCGTCGTCACCGGGACGGCGATGAGCAGCGAGGTGTCCTTGAGCATCGCGATCGTCTCGTTGCCGGTCGGCGGGATGATGACGCGCATCGCCTGCGGCAGCACGATCCGGCGCATGGTCTTGCCGCGGCTCATCCCCAGGGCGGAGGCGGCCTCGTTCTGGCCCGGGTCGACCGACTGGATCCCGGCCCGCACGATCTCGGCCATGTAGGCGCCCTCGGAGAGCACGAGGCCGATCAGGCCCGCGGTGAACCCGGCGAAGATCTGGTTGCCGTTCAGGCCGAACAGGCGCAGGTCCGCGTCGAACCCGAACAGGTCCATGAGCTGCCGGTCGAAGGGGAACCCGAACTCGTAGGTGGCGTAGAGGGCGCCGAGGTTCGCGACGAAGAAGAGCAGGACGATCCGGGGGACCGCCCGGAAGAGCCAGATGTAGGTCCACGCCGCGCCCGAGACGACGGGGTTGGGCGACAGCCGCATCACCGCGAGGACGATGCCGAGCAGCACGCCCAGCACCATCGCCAGGACGGTCATGATCAGCGTCGTCCGGGCCCCCCGCAGCACCGGCGGGCTGAACATGTTGTCGAGCATGAAGTCCCACTGGAACACCGGGTTGGTGGCCAGCATGTGGACGAACATCGCCACCAGCACCGCGATGACGGCGGTGGCGATCCACCGTCCGGGGTGCCGGACCGGCACCGCCTCGATGCGTCCGGGCGGCGCCGGCCGGGTGGTGCCGGGGGCCTCGGCGGCCATGGGTGTGGTGCCCTCGTCAGCCGACGGCGGGGTTCACCGTCGGGGCGTCGATGGCGCCGTCCTCCACGGCCCAGCGCTCGAGGACCTCGGTGTAGGTGCCGTCCTCGATCAGGGCGCTGAGAGCGTCGGCGATCGCCTGCGCGAACTCCGTCGCCTCCAGCGGGACGACGTACCCGTACGGCGCGGCCTCGTAGATGTCGCCGAGCAGCTCCAGCTGGCCGCCGGTCTGCTGGACGGCGTAGGCCATGACCGGGGAGTCGGCCAGCCCGGCGACGGCGGCACCGGAGACGATCGCCGCGGTGGCGTCGCTCTGCAGGTCGTACTGGTTGATCGTGATCGGCTCCTCGCCGGCCGCCTCGCACGCCTCCGAGCGGGCGGTGATGTCGTCGACCTGCACGGTGGCCCGCTGCACCGCGATGGTCAGCCCGCAGGCGTTGTCGGGGTCGACGCCCTCGGGGTTGCCGGCCTTGGTGGCCCACTGGGTGCCGGCCGAGTAGTAACTGATCATGGTGGCCTGCTGCAGCCGCTCGGGGTTGATCGTGAACGAGGAGACGCCCACCTCGTACCGGCCCGAGCCCACGCCGGCGATGATCGAGCCGAAGTCGGCGGTCTCGAACCGTGCCTCCAGCCCGAGCTTCTGCGCGACCAGGCTGAACAGGTCGACGTCGAAGCCGACGATCGTCTCGCCGTCCTCGGCGATGAACTCGCTGGGCGCGTAGCTGGTGTCGCTGCCGACGGTCAGGACGCCGTCCTCGGCCACCTCCGCCGGCACGAGCGCGGCGAGCGCGTCGTCGGCCTCGACGCTCGGCAGCGGCTCGCCGGTGGGGCCGGCGCCGGCGTCCCCACCGCTGCCGCCGTCCCCGCCGGAGTCGTCCCCGCAGCCGGCGAGCACGAGGGTCAGCACGGCGGCGGTCGCGACGGCGGCCCGCCCGGGCCGGGTCAGGGATCGGATGGCCACGCGTGTTCCTCCTCCGGGTGCACCTCGACGATCGAGACGCGGGGTGCTGATCTTGCCCTGCGGAGGGCGGGCCCGGCGCGCCGAGGTGCCTGGTCCTCGCGCGGTGGTGGCGACCGTCACGGGGTCGGGGCGTCCGCCGGCGGCGTGGTCGAGGGGGCCGGCGCCGTCGTCGGCTCGGCCGGGGTCGTGCCCGGCCCGGTCGTCTCCGCAGGGACTTCGGTCGTCCCGCCCGCCGGTGCCTCGGTCGTCGTCGGACCGGTCGGTGCGGTCGTCGGGGTCGGCGTCGGCTCGGTGGTCTCGGCGGGAGCGGTCGTCTCCGCCGGCTCCGTGGGCTCGGCCGGGACCGGGGCCTGCGGCGCCGGCGTGGAGCTGTCGACCGGGGCGCTCGTGCCGGCGGCGGTGACCTCCGGCCGCACGGAGAGGTAGAGCGCGAGGAAGGCGATGAAGAGCAGGCCCAGCACGAGGGTCGAGGTGCGGGCGCGGCCCAGGTGGTGGGGGACGAACGACCACCAGCGCCGCGTCCCGCCGGCCGGTGGCGAGGTCCTCACCGAGGGCGTGTTCGCCGCCGGGGTCGTCGGCGTCGGCGTGGACGTGGACGTGGGCGGGGGTGGTGGCGTCGGCCGGCCGTCGTCGGGCCGCGTCACCGGGCGCCGTCCCCGGAGCCGGTCCGGGCGTCCTCAGGGGGCAGGGGGGACGTCGGCGTCGGCAGGTTCATGCCCTCGCGGTGCAGCGCCAGGACGATCCGGGCGCGCAGGTCACGGCCCACCTCGAACTGCTTGCCGGGCAGCGTGCGGGCCACCAGGCGGACGTTGACCTGCTCGAGGTCGAGGGTCTCCACGCCCATCACGCTGGGCGGGTCGAGCAGCAACGGCCGCATGAGCGGGTCGCGGAAGGCCTCGGCCCCGACCTCGCGCAGGACCTCGTTGACCCGGTTGACGTCGATCGTCGTCGGCACCGGGACGTCGACGACGGCGCGGGCCCAGTCGCGGGAGAGGTTGGTGACCTTGACGATCTGCCCGTTCGGGAGGGTGATCACCTCGCCGTTGGGCGAGCGCAGCCGGGTGACCCGCAGCGTGACGTCCTCGATCGTCCCGCTGGCCTCGTCGCCGCCGCCGACCACCTGGATGGCGACGACGTCACCGAAGCCGTACTGCCGCTCGGTGATGATGAAGAACCCGGCCAGCACGTCACCGACGATCCGCTGCGCGCCGAAGCCGAGGCCGACGCCGAGCACGGTCGCCGGCGCGACCAGCCCGCCGATGGGGATGCCGGCGCGGTCGAGGACGAAGAAGACCGCGATGGCGTAGATCAGCACGATCAGCGTCCAGGTGATCACCTGGGTCAGCGAGTGCCGGTGCTTGGCCGCCTCGGAGCGGACCAGGGCGTCCCCGCCGGTGGACTGGGCGTCGATCCGATCGGTGATCCGGGTGCCGGTCCAGGCGACGAACCGGGCCAGCAGGACCGAGCCCAGGACGATGAGGACGACCTCCAGTCCCCGCCCGGCCAGCCAGTCGAGGAGTGTTCTCAGCGCTTCCATCGCGCCCCAGCCTCCCCGCGCGCCCGCGACGGTGCCAACCCGCCCCGGTCAGCGGGTCTCGACGAACAGCGACTGGCTCGACCGGCCGACACGCCCCGTCACGTCGTAGAGGTCGGCGAAGCACTGGCCGGCGCCGGCCGGCCCGATCGTGGTGACGGCGTCCATCCCGACCCACTCGCCGGACGGCGGCCGGACCAGCGCGACGGAGAGGTCGACGTTGGCGAAGGTGGCGCGGGTCCAGTCCAGGACGGCGGAGATCCCGCTGGCCGCGTCGGTCATGACCAGCAGGTGCTGCAGCGGGGTCATCGGCTCGCCGTCCACCAGGGTGCACCGCGCCCGGGTCCAGGCGGCCGCGGGGCCGGGGCCGTTGAAGGTGCCGTGCGCGAACCGCCAGTCCAGCGCCCGGTGGTAGGCGACGTCGGTGGTGAAGAAGTCCGCCGTCTCCGGCCGGCTCCCCTCCGGCCCGGGCAGCGGCACGCCCGGCTCCGGCGTGCCCGCGGTCTCCCCGGTGCGCACCCGCCAGGCGGTCAGCCGCATGAGCGGCCGGTCGCCGCCGGCGGTGAGGGTGCTCTCGACCAGCTCGATGCGGCGCCCCGGCCGCAGCAGGCGGGCGGCCACCTGCACCGGGCCCACCGGCACCGGCCCCAGGATGTCGTAGGCCAGGCGAACGGTCTGCCCGCCGTCGATGCCGCTCACCCGCTCGGCCTCGCGGGCCAGCAGGGCGGCGGGCGGGCCGGCGTGCTGCAGCCCGGGGTCCCAGGGACCGATCGTCAGGGCGGTGGCCCGGTAGCCGCCGTCCACCGGCTCGTAGAGCGCCGCGGGGAGGTCCATGCCGGGCAGTCTGCCGCCGCCCCGCTCAGGAGTGGCGGGTGGCCCAGACGGCGAAGGCGGTCCACGCCGCCGCCGCCACGGCGGCGACGATCCACAGCCAGCGCAGCGAGCCGGCGGGGTTGGCGAGCACGAGCAGCACCGAGACGACCAGCACGGCGCCGGCCAGCGGCGGCGTGCGCAGCAGCTCGGCGAGCGTGTCCGGCCCGGGGATCGCGACGAACACCACCAGGGCCACGACCAGCAGGAAGCCGCAGAGGCCGGCGAGGAAGAGCGCCGTCACCCCGTACTCGCCCGGCAGCGCCCAGGACCCGAGCAGGCCGAGGACGACGCCGCCCGCCAGCCCGGCGAGCAGGCGCCGGCGGCGGGTCGACCAGGGGGGCCGGGCATCGAACTCCTGGGACACGAGCCGACTGTGCCCGGTGCCCCGGAGGGGCACACGGGCGCCGATGAGTTCCGGCCGCCGGCCGCGTCCATGCTGCGAGAGGGCCGCCCGGGACCTCCGGACGACGGGAGCGGCCGTTGCGGGGCGCGGACGAGCGCACCGATGAGAACCTGACCTGGCGGAAGAACACAGGAGGTCGCACCCATGTCGCCCATCCGGAGCTTCGATCACGTCGGCATCACCGTCAGAGATCTCGACACGGTGACGGACTTCTTCGTCGGGCTGGGCTTCGAGATCGAGGGCCGGACGGTGCTGGAAGGGGAGTTCCTGGACACGGTCATCGGCATCCCTGACTCCCGTACCGAGGTCGTCGTGCTGCGGCCGCCCGACGGAGGAACCGGGCTGGAACTGTCGAGCTTCATCCGGCCGGACCCCGAACCGGGTTCGCCGGACCCCGTGCCGAATGAACTGGGGTTGCGCAACGTGACGTTCGAGGTGGACGACCTCCAGGCGATCCTCGACCGGCTCGCCGGGGACGGCTACCGCCTGGTCGGCGGGGTCGGTCAGTACGAGGGCGTCTGGCGCATGGCGTCCGTGCGCGGACCCGAGGGGTTCATCGTGAACCTGGCCCAGCGCATCGACTGATCCGCGTCGGCCGGACGCACGCGGCGGCGCCACCGACGGCCGGTAGGGGGCACGAGGGGATACGGGGACTACTTTGCTCCACGTGCCCCGGCCCGCCCTCGGATACGCCGCCACCGTCGCCGCCGCGTGGTTCTTCGCCGTCAACGGCACGGTGTCGACGCTGGTGCTGCAGGCCGGTCTGCCGCCGACCCGGCTGACCGCGCTGCGCTGCGTCGGGGCGGCGGTCGGGCTGCTCGTCGTCCTGGCGGTCGCCGCGCCGCGGCGGCTGCGCCTCACCCGGCGCGAGGTGCCGTTCCTCGCCGTCTTCGGGGTGGTCGGCGTCGCGCTCACCCAGTTCCTCTACTACGTGTCGATCGGCCGGCTGCCGGTCGGCATCGCGCTGGTCTTCGAGATGACCGCGCCGGTGCTGATCGCGCTCTACGTGTGGCTGGTGCGCGGCGAGCGGGTGCGCAGCCGGCTGTGGGCGGCGCTGCTGCTGTCCCTGTCCGGGCTGGTCTTCGTGGCCGAGGTCTGGCGGGGCGGCGGCTCGCTGGACCCGCTCGGCGTGGTCGCCGCGCTGGCCGCCGCGGTCTGCCTGGCCACGTACTACCTGATGGGCGAGCGCGGCACGGTGAACCGCGACCCCGTGGCCCTGACCTGCTGGAGCTTCGTCGCCGCCGGACTGTTCTGGTCGATCGCGGCACCGTGGTGGGAGTTCGACGCCGGGCTGCTGGCGGAGCCGGTGCCGCTGTCGATCGGCGCGCTCGAGCTGCCGCTGTGGGCGCTGGTCGCCTGGATCGTCGTCCTCGGGGCGATGGTGCCGTTCTGGCTGTCGATCGCGGCGCTGCGGCACCTGTCGCCGACGACGGCCGGCCTGGTGGCGACCGTGGAGCCGGTGCTCGCGTCGGTCGTGGCCTGGCTGTGGGTCGAGCAGGTGCTCAGTGGCTGGCAGGTGCTCGGCGGCTTCGTCGTCCTCGTGGGGATCGGGCTGGCCCAGACCGCGCGGGCGACGGCCGTCCGGGCGGCGGTGCCCCAGGCCGTCGCGCCCTCCTGAGCGGCGCCGCGCGGGGAGGGGCAGCCTCCCCGCGCGACGCCGTCCCGTCGCTCAGGTGACCTTCTGCGCCTCGGTGAGGTAGCCGGCCAGATCCTCCATGTAGGCGGCCTGGGCGACGTGGTCCATCCCGATGTACTTCCACGGGTACAGCTGGCCGGCCTGCACCGCCGGGAGCAGGGTCGCGGTCGGCTGCGCCGCGATCTCCTCCGGCGTCATGCTGAACCGCAGCGAGTAGAGCAGGACGTCGCTCGGGTACCGGGGGACCTCCTCCCAGCCGACCGACTCCCAGAAGTAGCCGTCGCCGCCCGGGTCGACGAACTGGACACCGAGGTCCTGGTAGAGGTGCAGCGAGGGGTCGTCGGCGGCCTTGTTCATCCACCAGCCGTCGGCGACGGTGGCGTACACCGGCAGCACGGTCACCCCGCTCGCGGCCGCCTCGGTGAGGGTCTGCGACGCCGCGTCGAAGTCCTCCCGGGCCGCGTCGATCACCCCGCCGTCGGCGCCGAGGGACTCGGCGAACTCGACGGTCCGCTCGATCACGTCGGCCGCCGAGCCGCGGTAGGCGATCGCGACGACCGGGGCGATCCGGGCGACCTGCTCCTGCTGCTCGAGGGACTCGAAGCCGTAGAGCGGCTGGGTCTCGTCCAGGGTGCCGGAGGCGTCGGTCGGGTAGACCGAGGTGACGATGATGTCGGGGTCGGCCGCGGCCAGCTGCTCGAGGTCGATCTGGCCATAGTTCTCGCCGAGGATCTCCAGGTCGCCGAGGTCCCTGCCCTCGAAGGCGACGTCGTCCTGCGCCGAGGTCTGGCCGAAGGCGGCGACCGGCTCGATGCCGTAGTTCCAGAGCGAGGCGACGACGTCGTTGAGCCCGGCGATCCGCGTCGGCGTCTCGTCCAGCTCGACGGTGGTGCCCATGTCGTCGGTGAACTCCCAGCCACCCTCTCCCGAGGCGCTGGTGCCGGCCGCGCCGGCGCAGCCGGCGGCCGCGAGCACCGCGGCCAGGGTGAGGGAGGCGCCGATCAGGCGGCGCGACATGCGGTGCAACGGGATCTCCTCGCTCGTCGGGGGCGCAGGGGTGTTCCCCTGGACCGGCGTGTCAGGTTAGCCTTGCCTTACCTGGATGGCGCAAGGGGCTGTCCTGCCGCGAGATCGGAGCCTCCGCGTGACGCTCACCGCGCAGTCGCAGGTCGCGACCGCCCCCGAGTGGCAGTTCTTCGACGTCAGGGTCGCCGCCGTCCGCCGGCTGGGCCCGAGCTTCGTGCGCGTCACGCTGACCGGCCCGGAGCTGACCGGCTTCGGCCTCGCCGGTGACGACCAGCGGTTCAAGCTGGTCCTGGGCGGCGACGCGGCCGCGCTGCGCCGGCTCATCGCGCACGGCTCGGCCTGGTACCCCGAGTACTGCGCGATGGCCGAGGACGAGCGACCGCACATCCGCACCTACACCGTGCGGGCGGCCCGCCCCGACCTGGCCGAGATCGACGTCGACCTGGTCCTGCACGGGGTGGCGGACGGGCACGCCGGGCCGGCGGCCCGGTGGGCGGCGACGGCGGTCCCGGGCGACCGCGTCGTCGTGCTGGGCCCCGACCGGCCCGGCCGCGGGCGGATGTGGGGCGTCGAGTGGTCCCCGCCCGCCCGGGCGCGGACCCTGCTCCTGGCCGGCGACGAGACCGCCGTCCCGGCGGTCTGCGCGATCCTCGAGTCGCTGGCGGCCGGCCCCCGGGCGGTGATCGCGCTGCTCGAGGTGCCCGAGACCGGCGATGCGGTGGACCTCGTGCTGCCCCCCGGGGTGAGCGTGCGCTGGCTCGCCCGGGAGGACGCCGCGCGCGGGTCGCTGCTGGTGCCGGCGGTGCGGGCCACGCTGAGCGAGCTGGGGGTGGTGGCCGCGCCGGCCGCGGCTCCGGAGGACGTCGACGTCGACACCGAGCCGCTCTGGGAGGTCTCCGAGGGCGACGCCGCCGCCGGCTGCTACGCCTGGCTGGCCGGCGAGGCGGGCGTGGTCAAGCAGCTGCGCCGGCACCTCGTGGGCGACCTCGGGGTGCCCCGCGGCGCGGTGGCGTTCATGGGCTACTGGCGAGAGGGCGTCGCCTCCTAGGGCGCGCGCCGGCGTTCACCGCAGCCGGCGGACCGGGACGACCATCGGGGTCCCGGCGACCGGGTCGGGCACGACGCGGGCCTCGAGGTCGAAGACGTCGGCCAGCAGCTGCTCGGTGAGCACCTCGCCCGGCGTGCCGGAGGCGACCAGGACGCCGTCCTTCATGGCCACCAGCCGCTGCGCGTAGCGGGCCGCGAGATTGAGGTCGTGCAGGACCACGACGACGGTCCGGCCCCGCTCGGTGTGCAGGCGCTCGACCAGCTCCAGCACGTCGATCTGGTGGGACAGGTCCAGGTAGGTGGTCGGCTCGTCGAGCAGCAGCAGGTCGGTGCCCTGGGCCAGCGCCATCGAGATCCAGGCCCGCTGCCGCTGGCCGCCGGAGAGCGCGTCGACGGGGCGGTCGGCGAGGTCGGACATGTCGGTCCAGGCCAGCGCCTCGGCGACGGCGGCCTCGTCCCCCCGCGACCACTGCTCGAGCCACGACTGGTGCGGGTGCCGGCCGCGGGCGACCAGGTCGCCGACGGTGAGTCCCTCGGGCGCCACCGGCGTCTGCGGGAGCAGCCCGAGCACCTTGGCCACCTCGCGGGTCGGCGTCTTCTGGATGGCCTGGCCGTCGAGCAGCACCTGGCCGCCGGCCGGCCGGAGCAGCCGGCCCAGCGCGCGCAGCAGCGTGGACTTGCCGCAGCCGTTGGGGCCGACGATCGCGGTGAACGACCCGTCGGTCAGCTGCAGGTCCAGGTCGTGGACGACGACGCGCTCGTCGTAGGCGAGGCTGACCGACTCGGCGGCGAGACGGACCCTCCCGGTTCCCGTGGTCGGCGTCTCGGGCAGGGTGCTGGTCACAGCGTGGATCGCCTCCTTCCGCGGATGAGGAGCCAGAGCAGGTACGGCGCGCCGACGACGGCGGTCAGGATGCCGACGGGCAGCGCCTCGGGCAGGACGGTGCGGGTCAGCAGGTCCGCGCCGACGACCAGGGCCGCGCCGAGCAGGCCGGAGGCCAGCAGCGGCGGCCGCGAGCCGCCGGTGAGGCGGACGGCGATCTGCGGGACGACGAGCGCGACGTAGGAGATCGGTCCCGCGGCGGCGACGGCGGAGGCGGTGAGCCCGACGGCCACGAGGACGACCGCGGCCTGGGTGGGGCCGAGCCGGACGCCGAGCCCGCGCGCGGTGTCGTCGCCGAACTGCAACACCCCGAGGGCCCGGCTGCAGCCCAGCGCGAGGGGGAGCAGGACGGCGAGGGACAGCGCGAGGGGGAGGGCCTGGTCCCAGGTGCGGGAGTTGAGCGAGCCGGTGATCCAGACGTAGGCGGAGGCGGCGTCGTAGATCTCGGCGCGGGTGAGCAGCCAGTCGGTGAGCGCGGAGGCGACCGCCCACAGCGCGATGCCGACGAGCACGAGCCGGTAGCCGTCCACCCCGCGCCGCCAGGCCAGCACGAACAGCAGCAGCCCGGTGAGCAGCGCGCCGACCAGGGCGGCCAGCGGGATGCCGAGGCCGCCGAGCAGGCCGGCGGCGCCCGACGTCCCGCCCAGGACGATCGCCGCCACCGCGCCGACCGACGCGCCCTGGGTGATCCCGAGGATGTCGGGGGAGGCCAGCGGGTTGCGGGCGAAGGTCTGGAAGAGGGCGCCGGCGACCCCGAAGGCCAGGCCGACCAGCGCCCCGACGACGATCCGCGGCGCCCGCAGCTCCAGGACGATGAACCGCTGGCTCGCCTCGCCGAGGCCCACGAGGGTCGCGAGTACGTCGCCGACGCCGATCGGGAAGTCACCCCGGCCGAGGCTGGTCGCGCCCAGGACGACGACGACCGCCGCCGCGCCGGCCGGCACGACCAGCTGCCGCCACCGGACCCGGCCGGAGACGGGTCCGACGCGGACGACGGTCTCCCCGGGCTGGGCGACCCGCTCCGCGGTGGCGGTCACGGGCCGGCCAGCCGGCGGCGGCGGATCAGCGCGATGAAGAACGGCGCACCGGCCAGGGCCAGCACGATGCCGACCTGCAGCTCGCCCGGGCGGACGACCACCCGTCCCACGACGTCGGCGAGCAGCAGGAAGGCGGCGCCCAGCAGTCCGGAGCAGGGGACCAGCCAGCGGTGCGAGGGGCCGGTGAAGGCGCGGACGACGTGCGGGACGACCAGCCCGACGAAGGCGATCGGCCCGCAGGCGGCGGTGGCCGCGCCGCACAGCAGGGTGACCGCACCGAGGCCGACGAGCCGGGCGAGCCAGACCCGCTGGCCCAGGCCGCGGGCGACGTCCTCGCCGAGGCCGAGCAGGTCGAGCGCGGGGGCGTTGACCAGGGCGAGCACCAGGCCGGCGGCGATGAACGGCGCGACCTGCCAGGCCACGTCAGCGCCGCGGCCGGCGAGCGCGCCGACCACCCAGAAGCGGAAGCTGTCGAGGCTGTTGGTGTCGGTGACCAGGATGGCGCGGACCAGGGCGTACAGGAGCGCGGTGAGCGCCGCGCCGGCCAGCGCCAGGGTGACCGGGGTGCCGCCGCCGCGGCCGACCGACCCGAGGGCGAAGACGGCCACCGTGCCGAGCAGCGCGCCGATGAAGCCGAACCAGACGTAGCCGGCCGGGGTGCCGACGCCGAACAGCCAGATGGCGAGGACGACGCCGAGGGAGGCGCCCGCGGTGACACCCAGCAGGCCGGGGTCGCCCAGCGGGTTGCGGGTGTGGCCCTGGGTGAGGGCGCCCGCGACGCCGAGGGAGAGCCCGACGAGGAGCCCGAGCGCGGTGCGCGGCATCCGCAGCTCGCGCACGATCACCGCCTCCTCGCTGGTCAGCCCGGAGTCGGTGAGGGCCTGCCACACCGTGCCGAGGCCGATGCCGTGGGTGCCGACCGCGATGCTGAGGGCGGCGGCGACGACGACGAGGACCGCGAGCAGGAGCACGCCGGTCAGCCGGGCGCTGCGGGCCTCCAGGAGACCGCGCTGCCGGCCGGTCGCCGCCGTCCCGGCGCTGCGAGGAGCGGCGTCGGTCGTCGAGGACACGAGCGGCTCCAGGGACGGGCAGACGGCGAGGTTAGCCTCACCTTAGCTGCCGGAGGCCGCGCGCGGGAGCTGACGGTCGGGCGAGTGCCCCGGACGTGGTCGCCAGCGGTGCCGGCGGCTACCCGTGCGGGCGGCGGCTGCCGCCGTGCCAGTCCTCCTGGATCCCCACCTCGCCCGGCCGGACGCCGAACGCGGGCAGCTGGGGCCGTTCGCGCAGGCTCCGCTTCAGCTCGGCGAACCCGGGGAAGCGGGCCAGGCCCACGACGTGGTCCCACAGCTCCTCGGCGGCGTCCTCGTCCGGCAGCCGGCTGATGACCGGGCCGAAGAACGCGGCGCCGTCGGGGGGCTGGAAGTGCAGGATCGGCGTCCCGACGTCCTCGCCGGTGAGCCGCAGCGCCTCGTCGGTGTCGGCCTGGATCTCCGCGTCGTAGCGGTCGTCGTCGAGCGCGTCGGCCAGGTCGGCCGGGAGGCCGGCGTCGGCGAGCACCGGCTCGACGAGCGCGGCACGCCCCCGCTCGGCCTCGTCCGGGACGTGGTCGGACTCGAAGATCCGCGCACCCATCGCGGCGTACAGGGGGCCGAGGACGGCGGGTCCGTGCTCGGCCCGGGCGCGGGCTGCGACGCGCAGCAGCCGGAGCCCGGCGGTGTGCCCGGCCTCGTACTCGGGCGGGAACCGGGCGGTGTAGTCGACGTGCCGGTTGAGCAGCCGCAGCGAGATGAGCCGCCACTCGACGGTGTAGTCGCGCCGCGCGGCGACGGTGCGCACCCACCTGCTGGTCAGCCACGCGAAGGGACACACGGGGTCGAACCAGAAGTGCAGGTCGGCGCCCGGGCTGCTCACCGGTCGAGCACGGCTTCGATCGCCTGCCGCACCTCCGGGGCGTCGGGCTGCGTGGTCGGCCGGAACCGGGCGACCACCTCCCCGTCACCGTCCAGCAGCCACTTCTCGAAGTTCCACTGCACGTCGCCGGCGGTCCCCGCGGGATCCGGGGCTCCGGTCAGCCGCTGGAAGAGCGGGTGCGCGTCCGGCCCGTTGACCTCCACCTTCTCGGTCATCGGGAAGGTGACGCCGTACGTGGTCGAGCAGAACCCGGCGATCTCCTCGCTCGTGCCCGGCTCCTGCCCGGCGAACTGGTTGCACGGGACGCCGACGACGGTGAACCCGCGCGGGCCGTACTCCCGCTGCAGCGCCTCGAGCTGCGTGTACTGCGGCGTGAGACCGCAGCGGCTGGCCACGTTGACGACGAGCGCCGCACCGCCGCCGGTCAGGGCACCGACGGTCGTCTCCTCGCCCTGGAGCGTCGTGAGGGGCAGGTCCAGCAGGTCGCTCATGTCTCTCCTCTTTCCGTCGGTCAGTCGAGGCCGCTGATGTCGTCCGGGACGTCGACCGCGTGCTGGCGCAGCGCCTCGATGGGGACGATCTCCAGGGCCCGCGCGTTCGTCGCCGCCAGGACGACCCCGGCCGCCGCGCCCGCCTGGTAGGCCTGCAGCCACCGTACGGCGACGACGCACCAGCGGTCGCCCGGGCGCAGACCCGGGAACCCGTACTCCGGGCGGGGGGTGATCAGGTCGTTGCCGAGGCTCTGCTGCAGCTCCAGGAACTCGGCCGAGACGACCGTGCAGACGGTGTGGCTGCCCACGTCCTCCGGGCCGCTGCTGCACACGCCGGTCCGGTAGAAGCCGGTCATCGGCTCGGTGCCGCACGGCTCCAGCGGTCCACCGAGGACGTTGTGCTCGTCCGGCGCGGGTTCGGTCATCGCTGCCCATGATGCTGTGTCCACGCCGTGACCGCTGGTCGTGGACCCGCTCGCTCCACACCCCCGCCCGTCGTCCACAGGTGGCGTCTCCGCTGGTGAGGGCCGTTCCGGCGGTCGCATGATCGAACCCGTGATCGAACGCATCCCGTCCCCGTCCGCCCTGCTCGAGGGCGGCACCCGCGTGCGCGCACGGGCCGCCGGAGAACCGGAATGGCAGGGTGCAGGTGTGACTGGGAACACGCCTGGCGAGCCTGCCGTCCTGTGGCGCCCGACGCCGGAGTCGATGCGGGCGACCCGGCTCGCCGAGTTCGCCCGCTGGGTCGCCCAGCGGCGCGGGCTCGACTTCGGCGATCCGCCGGACTACGACGCCATCTGGCGCTGGTCGGTCGAGCACCTCGACCAGTTCTGGGCCGACGTCGCCGGGTGGACCGGGGTGCTGCCCGACGTGCCGGACGACCAGGTCATCCCCCACCGCGAGATGCCCGGTGCGGTCTGGTTCCCCGGCGTCACCCTCAACTACGCCGAGCAGGCGCTGCGAGCGGGCGACGACGGCACCGTGCCCGCCGACTCCCCGGCGCTGATCGCCGTCGCCGAGGACCGGGAGCCCGTCGAGCTCGCCTGGGCGACGCTGCGCGGCCGGGTCGGCGCCTTCGCCGCGACCCTCCGCCGGCTCGGCGTCCAACGCGGCGACCGGGTCGCCGGGTACCTGCCCAACGTCCCGGAGGCGGTCGTCGCCTTCCTCGGGACGGCGGCCGTCGGCGCCGTCTGGTCCTCGTGCGCGCCCGATTTCGGCACCCGCGCCGTCCTCGACCGGTTCGCCCAGATCGAGCCCACCGTGCTGGTCGCCGTCGACGGCTACCGCTTCAACGGCAAGGAGTACGACCGCCGCGACGTCGTCACCGAGCTCCGCAGCGCCCTGCCCGGCGTGCGGACGACCATCGCCGTCCCCCGGCTCTTCCCCGACGAGGTGCCGATGAGCGCCGTGCCGTGGGCCGAGGCCGTGGCGGAGGAGCGGGAGCCGGAGTTCGAGCAGGTGCCCTTCGACCACCCGCTCTGGATCGTCTACTCGTCGGGCACCACGGGGCTGCCCAAGGGCATCGTGCACGGCCACGGTGGGATCACCCTCGAGCAGCGCAAGCAGCTGTCCCTGCACGGCGACGTCGGGCCGGGGGACCGGTTCTACTGGTACGCCTCCACCGCCTGGATCATGTGGAACATCGCCACGTCGGCGCTGCTCTGCGGCGCCACGGTGGTCGTCCACGACGGCGCCCCGGCCCATCCGTCGGTCGACGCCCAGTTCGCCATCGCCGCACAGACGGGGCTCACCTACCTCGGCACCAGCGCCGGGTACCTCACCGCCTGCGAGAAGGCCGGCATCCGGCCGGGGGAGACGCACGACCTCTCCGCGCTGCGGTTCATCGGCTCGACCGGGTCGCCCCTGCCGGCCGCCGCGTTCCACTGGGTCTACGACGCGGTCCGCCCGGACGTCTTCCTCGGCTCCCTCTCCGGCGGCACCGACGTCGCCACCGGGTTCGTCGGCAGCACGCTGCACCTCCCGGTGACCGCCGGGGAGCTGCAGCGGCCGATGCTCGGGGTCGCCGCCGCCGCGTGGGACGAGCAGGGGGAGCCGGTCGTCGGCGAGCTCGGTGAGCTCGTGATCACCGAGCCCATGCCGTCGATGCCGCTGTACTTCTGGAACGACCCCGGCGGTGCCCGCTACCGCGAGTCCTACTTCGAACCGTGGCCCGGGGTCTGGCGGCACGGCGACTGGATGGAGATCACCGAGCGCGGCACCTGCCTGATCACCGGCCGCTCGGACTCCACCCTCAACCGTGGCGGCGTCCGCATGGGGACGGCGGACATCTACGCCGCCGTCGAGGCGATCCCCGAGGTCGTGGACTGCGTCGTCCTGGGCGTCGAGCAGCGGGACGGCGGCTACTGGATGCCGCTGTTCGTCAAGCTGGCGCCGGGGACGGAGCTGACCGACGAGCTGGTCGCCCGGATCAAGGGCGAGATCCGCGCGCACGCCAGCCCGCGGCACGTGCCCGACGAGGTCATCGCCACCCCCGGCGTCCCGCACACCCGCACCGGCAAGCGGCTGGAGGTGCCGCTCAAGCGGCTGTTCCAGGGCGTCGACCCGGAGAAGGCGCTCAACGTCGGCGCGGTCGACGACCCGGCCGCCGTCGAGCACTACGTCCGGCTGGCGCAGGAGCGCGGCCCCCGCTGAGCACCCGGCGCGGTCACCGGTCGCTGCCGACCAGGTCGAGCAGGACTGCGGCGACCGTGTCGGGCCGGGAGACGTAGGCGATGTGCCCGCAGTCGAGGCTGCGGTGCCGCCACCCCGGCGTCCCCGCCGCCCGCTGCGCCCTCCGGTCGAACCCCGCGTGCGGGAAGCGGGTGCACCGCACGTAGGACCGCGGCAGGTCCGAGACGGCGTCGCCCAGGTGCAGCGGGCGGGTGAAGTGACCGACGGGGGTGGCCCGCAGCCGCGGCTCCGCCCACGCGATGTCCTCGGGGGCGGTGATCCCCCAGAGCCGGGACAGGACCTCCGGCCACGGCGGCGGCGCGAACCGGGGCAGCAGCCAGCCGTCGCCCTCGGTGGCCACGAGCTCCTCCATCGCCGCGCGCCGCTCCGGAGCGACCAGGTCGAACACGCACTGGCCGTCCTCCGGCACGAAGGCGTCCAGGTAGACGACCTCGGCCACGCGCTCCGGCACCCGATCGGCGACCCCGGTGGCCACCGCGCCCCCGGAGCTGCTGGCGACCAGCACGACCCGGTCGAGGTCCTCGTAGGTCAGCACGCTGACGACGTCCTCGACGTGGGTCAGCAGGTCGATCCCGTGGTCGAGCAGGTGCGCCCGCTCGCCGAGCCCGGTGAGCGTCGGCGTGAGCACCTCGTGCCCTCGTCCGCGCAGCAGCGGGGTGAGCTTCCGCCAGCACCAGCCCCCGAGCCAGGCGGGGTGCACCAGCACGAACGTGGCCATCCCCCAGCCCTCCGCCGCGACGGGGTGCCGGCCGGCGCCGGAGCCGGCCCGGCCAGCGCGTGCGGGTCGACCGTAGGCCGCATCGGGCCATGGGGACAGGCAGAGCCGGGGAGGGGTGGCGGCTCGCGTCGGCACGCAACCGCACGGCGGGAACGGCTGCACCACCGGGCCACACTGGTAGGGCGCCCGGCCGGCGACGACGGTCGAGGGCAGCAGCGCGATCGAGCAGCCGATCGCGACGGCGGCACGCACGGACGACGGGGGAGGGCGATGGCCGGGTTGCCCCGCGCGCTCGCCCCGCTGCGCCACCCCCGGTACCGGCTGCTGGCCGCGTCCCTCGGCTTCAGCCTGCTCACCAACAGCACCTTCGCGGTCGCGACCATCTGGCAGGTGGTCGCGCTGGACGGCGGTCCGGCCGAGCTCTCGCTGGTCAGCGCGCTGAGCGCCGGCGGCATGCTGGCCAGCACGCTGCTCGGCGGCGCGCTCGCCGACCGCCTTCCCCAGCGGCACATCCTGCTGGCCGTGGCGCTGGTCCAGACCCTCGGCACCGCCCTGGTCGCGACGCTGTCGCTGACCGGCCTGCTGGCGCTGTGGCAGCTGGCCGCTGTCGCGCTCGCCTGCGGGCTGGCCAACGGCGTCTACTACCCCGCCTACTCCGCGCTCGTCCCGGCGCTGCTGCCCGAGGACCAGCTGCTCGCGGCCAACGGGCTCGAGGGCACGATGCGCCCGGTGCTGTACCAGGCCACCGGCCCGGCCGTCGCCGGCGCGCTCATCGCCGCGACCGGCCCCGGCGTCGCCCTCGCCCTCAGCGGGGCGGCGGCGCTCGGCGCGGCCGGGTGCGTGGCGCTGCTCCCCGCGACGGAGGTTCGCCGCGAACGGGGAGGCGGTCACCCGGTGCGCGGGCTCGTCACCGACATGGCCGAGGGTTTCCGCTACATGGTGCGCACGCCCTGGCTGCTGGCCACGCTGCTGTTCGCCTCGCTGATGCTGCTGGTGATGATCGGCCCGTTCGAGGTCCTGACCCCGTTCGCGATCCGGGACCGCGCGGGCGGCGGCCCGTTCGAGCACGCGCTGGTGCTGGCGGCGTTCGGCGCCGGCGGCGCGGCCGGGTCGCTGACCGTCGCCTCGCTGCGGCTGCCGCGGCGCTACCTCACGGTGATGAACCTGCTGTGGGGCCTCGGCTGCGTCCCGCTGGTGGTCTTCGGCCTCACCACCGAGCTGGCCGTCATGATCGGCGCCGGGCTGGTCACCGGCGCCACCATGCAGGCCGGCATGGTCATCTGGGGCACGCTGCTGCAGCGCCGGGTGCCGCCGGCGCTGCTCGGCCGCGTCTCCAGCCTCGACTTCTTCGTGAGCACGGCGTTCATGCCGCTGTCGATGGCGCTGGCCGGGCCGGTCAGCGAGCTGATCGAGCTCACCGCGACCTTCCTCGTCGCCGGGCTCGTGCCCCCCGTGCTCGCCGCGATCGCGGTCCTCGCCGCCCGGCTGCCCGCCGACGAGCTAGCCCATCCCCTCGACCGGCGCCCGGCCGAGGAGGTCGGCACGCCGGGATGAAGCCCGCCGGCGCGAGGCCCACCGGCGCGAGGCCCGCCGGCGTGAGGCAGGTCGGCGGCACGATCGACGGCCACCCGTCCGCCGCCGTGCACCTGCAGCAGCGCTTCAGCTGACCCGAAGCACCCGGGCCTCCCAGGGGCGGAGGACGGCGGGGTCGTCGTCCGGCAGGTTGCCCAGCACCAGGAGCCCGTCCACCGCCTGCGGGAGCAGCTCGGCGAGCCGGTGCTCGTGCCCGCTCACGTTGCAGGCGACCAGCAGCGTCTCGCCGTCCAGGGAGCGGGTGAACGCGTACACCGACTCGTGCTCCGGCAGCAGCATGGTGAAGTCGCCGAGCGCGACCACCGCCGACTCGTGCCGCAGCTCGATCAGCCGCCGGTGGTGGGCGAACACCGAGTGCGGGTCGCCGCGCTGCGCCGCCGCGTTCCACTCCGCGTGGTCGGGGTTGACCGCGATCCACGGCGTGCCGGTGCTGAAGCCGGCCGACGGCGTGCCGTCCCACTGCACCGGGGTCCGGGCGTTGTCCCGGCCCATGCGCCGCATCGCGGCCAGCACGGTCTCCGGGTCCGCCCCGTGCGCGACGGCCTGCGCGAAGTGGTTGAGCGACTCGACGTCCCGGAAGCCGTCCAGCGAGGGGAACGGGGCGTTGGCCATCCCGATCTCCTCGCCCTGGTAGACGTACGGCGTCCCCCGGTGCAGGTGCAGCAGGGTGGCCAGGCAGGTGGCCGAGTCGCGCCGGTACCGGGGCGAGTCGTCGCCGAACCGGGAGACCGCCCGCGGTTGGTCGTGGTTGTCCCAGTAGAGCGAGTTCCAGCCGACGTCGGCCAGCCCGGCCTGCCAGCGGCCGAACGACGCCTTGAGGTCGGTCAGCCGCAGCGGCCGGGGGGAGAACTTGCTGCCGTCGAAGTCCAGCCCCACGTGCTCGAACTGGAAGACCATGTCCACCTCGGCGCGCGCCGGGTCGGTGAACAGCCGGGCCTCCTCCACGGTCACCCCGGGCATCTCGCCGACCAGCAGCAGCTGCTCGGGATGGCCGGCGAAGACCTCGCGGTGCATCTCCTGCAGGAACTCGTGGATCCGCGGGCCGCACACCACCGACGCCGTCGCGTCGCCGTACGGCAGCCCCGGCAGCGGGGGACCGTCGTGCAGCTCGCCGTCCGGGCCGACGTCCTTGCTGATCAGGTTGATGACGTCCATGCGGAACCCGTCGACCCCGCGGTCGAGCCACCACCGCATCATCGCGTGGACCGCCTGCCGGACCTCCGGGTTCTCCCAGTTGAGGTCGGGCTGCCGGCGGTCGAACAGGTGCAGGTAGTACTCGCCGCTGGCCTCGTCGAGCGTCCACGTGGGGCCGGAGAAGAACGAGTGCCAGTTGGTCGGCTCCGCCCCCGGCGCCCCGGCCGCCATGCCGGCGCGCGGCGGCCGCCACCAGTACCAGTCCCGCTTGGGCGAGTCCACCGACGACCGCGCCTCGACGAACCAGGCGTGCGCGTCGCTGGTGTGGTTGACCACGAGGTCCATCACCAGCTTCATCCCGCGCCCGTGCAGCGCGGCGATCAGCTCGTCGAGCTGCGCCAGGCTGCCGAACAGCGGATCGACGTCCTGGTAGTCGCTGATGTCGTAGCCGTTGTCGGCCTGCGGCGACGGGTAGACCGGGGAGAGCCAGACCACGTCGACGCCCAGGTCGGCCAGGTGGTCCAGGCGCTGGAGCACGCCGCCGAGGTCACCGATCCCGTCGCCGTCGGAGTCCATGAACGAGCGCGGGTAGATCTGGTAGACGACGGCGCGGGTCCACCACGGGGGCTGCTCGGGCACGGCCCCAGCCCAGCACGGCGGGCGGGGTGCCGCACGCCGTCAGTCCTGCGGCGGCGGTCCCGGCGGCAGGGTGTGGTGCACCGCCTCGACGTTGTTGCCGTCCGGGTCGCGGAAGAACGCGCCGTAGTAGCCGGGGTGGTACTCCGGCCAGATCCGCGGCTCGTGCAGCACCTCCGCGCCGGCCTCCCGCGCGAGGGCGAACACCTCGTCGACCGCCGCCCGCGACGGCGCCGTCAGCGCGAGGTGCACCGGGCGGTCGGCGCCCTCGGCCAGCAGGCTCAGCCACAGCTGCGGGTGCCCGTCGGGGCCGCAGAACCCCACGACCGCGCCGTTCGGCGTCTCGTGGCGCATCGCCTCGCGCAGGCCGATCGGTCCGAAGACCCTCGTGTAGAACGCCGCGGCGACGGCGACGTCCGCGACCTGCAGTCCCAGGTGGTCGATCACGCCGCCGGAAGGTAGCCCGGACGGCGGCCCGCGGGAACCGCTGTTTGGATGGGCGGGTCCGTTCGAGCGCCACCCGAGGAGAGAACCGATGGCCGAGCTCACCCGCCCCGACGTCGAGCCGCCGACCGGCCCCGCGCCCGCCGACCTGGTGATCGAGGACCTCGTCGTCGGTGAGGGGGCCGAGGCGAAGGCCGGTGACCTGGTGAGCGCGCACTACGTCGGCGTCACCCACGAGGGCGGCGAGCAGTTCGACGCCTCCTGGGACCGCGGGGACCCGCTGGAGTTCCGGCTGGGGGTCGGCATGGTCATCCAGGGCTGGGACGAGGGCATCGCCGGCATGCGCGTGGGCGGCCGCCGGCGGCTGACCATCCCGGCGCACAAGGCCTACGGCGACCGCGGCGCGGGCGGGGTCATCAAGCCCGGCGCGACGCTGGTCTTCGTCGTCGACCTCGTCGGGGTGCGCTGACGAGCAGGCCCGGAATGACCCGCGCGGGCGCCGGGTTGGCTGCTTCCGTGCGCATCGAGGTGTGGTCCGACGTCGTCTGCCCGTGGTGCTTCATCGGCAAGCGCCGGCTGGAGACCGCCCTGGCGCGGTTCCCGCACCGCGACGCGGTCGAGGTCGTCTGGCGCTCCTACCAGCTGGACCCCACGGTGCCCGAGGGCCAGACGCACCCGACACTGCCGGCGTTGGCCGCCAAGTACGGGCGCAGCGTCGAGGAGATGCGGGACATGCAGCAGCGCGTCGAGGAGATCGCCGCCGCGGAGGGCCTCGACTACGACCTGGCCGAGGGGCTGAGCGGGAACACCCTGCTCGCGCACGAGCTCATCCACCTCGCTGCGGAGCACGGGCTGCAGGGCGCGATGAAGGAGCGGCTGCTGCACGCCCACTTCGAGGAGCGGCGGTCGGTGTTCGACGTCGACGCGCTCGTTCCGCTCGCCGTCGAGGTGGGCCTGGACGAGGCCGAGGTGCGCGCGGCGCTGGCCGACCGCCGGTACCGGCACGCCGTCGGCCAGGACGCCCGGACGGCGCAGGCCCTCGGCGCGACCGGCGTCCCCTTCTTCGTCGTCGACCGGAAGTACGGCGCGGCCGGCGCCCAGCCGGCGGAGCTGCTGCTACAGCTGCTCGAGCGCGCGTGGGCTGAGGCGAACCCGCTGCAGACGGTGCCCGCCGCCGACGGCTGCACCGACGACAGCTGCGCCCGGTAGCGCCCCTCCAGGGGCACCCCGAGGGGGCCCTGGAGGGGTCCTGCTCCTGTTACCGGGTGGCGGGGCCGCCCTGGTCGGTGCCGGAGATCTTCCGCAGGAACTCGTGGCACCGCTTCGCGCGCGCCGAGTCCTGCTCCATGACCTCGCGGAAGAAGTCCGCGATGTCCTTCAGCCCGGCGTTGTCCGCGTCCCGGACGTACTGGCCGTAGTCGTGCCCTGCCTTGAGCGAGTGGTACTGGACTGAGATCAGGTCGTACGCGACGTCCTCGAACCCGGTCTCACCGGTAGCCATCATGACCTCCTCGTCTCAGGGGATGTGGTGCGGCTCACATTCCCCGACCGAGCGGTGTGAAACGGACCGATCCGTCTCAGGCGGACGACGCGGCTTCGCCGGGAACGTCCCGCCCACCGGCGTCGTCGGCGTCCGCGCGCCCGGCGGCCAGCTCCTCCTCCCCGCTGGCGACGGGGTCGTCCTGGGCGGAGGCGAGGTCCTCGCCCTCGCCGTAGGCGCCCGGGTCGGCCTGCAGGGTGCGGGGGTCGTTGAGCGGGTCCGGGACGTCCGGGTCGGTGACGGTCATGCCCGGCCCGTGCCCCAGGGCCCGGCACGCCAACCGCTGGCCAACGCGTAACAAACGTGTTACCCATCAACCCGTGGAGGCGCTGGCGGCCATTGCCGACCCGACCCGCCGGGAGCTGCTGGCCCTGCTCGCGCGGGGTGAGCTGGCCGCCGGCGAGCTCGCCGACCGGTTCCCGGTGAGCCGCCCGGCGATCAGCCGACACCTGCGGGTGCTGCGGGAGGCGGGGCTGGTGCACAGCCGGGTCGAGGGTCGCCGCCGCCTCTACGGGCTCGATCCGAGCCCGCTGCGGGAGCTCGACGAGTGGCTGGAGCCCTACCGGGACCTGTGGGCCCAGCGGCTGGACGCACTGGACACCGAGATCGCCCGCGGCCGGCGGGCACGAAGGAACGGAGAGCGCCCATGAGCGAGCACGCGACCGCCGGTGACCGTCGGGGCACGGTGACGGCGGAGGCCGACGGCCGCCAGCTGCTGGAGTTCCGCAGGTCCTGGCCGGATCCGATCGACGACGTCTGGGCCGCCGTCACCGAGCCCGAGCGGCTCGCCCGGTGGATCGGCCGGTACGAGGGCGAGCGCGGGCCCGGTGGGCAGGGCCTCTTCTTCATGACCCACGAAGGCGTCGATGAGCCCGACGGCTCGCCGGCGACGATCGTCGAGTGCGCGCCACCGCGGCGTCTCGTCGTCGACACGGCGGGGCCGGGGGAGACCTGGCGGCTCGAGCTGGACCTGGCGGAGGAGGGCGGCCGCACGGTGCTGGTGTTCCGCCAGCGGTTCGCCCCCGAGACCGACGTCGCCGACGTCGCGGGCGGTTGGCACTGGTACCTCGACATGCTCGACGCCGAGATCACCGGCGCGGACGGGCCGGGGCCGTGGGAGCCGTTCTGGGCCGAGGTCGGGCCGGGCTACGGTCGGGACGTCACCGGCTGACCGGCCGGCCCAGCACGGCCATCGCGACCGCGCCCGCCAGCCCGACCACCACGATCGGTGTCTCGACCGGGTCGAGCCCCGCGGGGGTCAGCAGCCGCCGGTTGAACCGCTCCATGAGGTAGCCCGAGATCATCCCGGTGCCGAGCACCCGGAGCGCCTGCCGGGCCGGCTCGTGCGGTCCGGCGGCCAGGCGGGCGACGGCCCACGCCTGCGCGGCGAGCATGTACGAGGGCGCGCTGTAGGACGTGCCGAACCACAGCGAGTCCCGGCCGACGTGGGCCGGGTCGCCGTGCATGAACGGGACGTCGTACGCGCGGCGCCGCCGCAGGGCGAGGACCTGGCCGACGAGGCCGGCCGCGAGCTGGACCGCTGAGACGGCGACGAGCGCCCTCCGGTGCGCCATGGCGCCCACCGTAGGGCCCCGGGGAACACGACCGGGCGAACACCAGGGACCTAGGGCCCATCGGGTAGACGTCCTATACGTAACATCTCTCACGGTTACAGGCCGGTGTCGCGCCGCTAACCTCGACGCACCAGGTCCTGGTCGCCGCGCGAGGCGTGGCGGACCGGCCGACCGTCACCCGCACCAACCCCCTGTCGGGTTCCCGCCCGTCGCTCCCCAGAGGATGGAGACGCCGTTGACTTCCGTGGCCACCCCCGGTCTCGACTCCGCACCCACCACGCACGCCCGCCTGCTCGCGTGGGTGCAGGAGATGGCCGAGCTGACGACCCCCGACCAGGTCGTCTGGGTGGACGGGACGGACGAGGAGTGGGAGCGCCTCACCCAGAAGCTCGTGGACGCCGGCACGTTCACCCGCCTGGAGAAGAAGCCCAACTCGTTCTGGTGCGCCTCCGACCCCAGTGACGTCGCCCGGGTCGAGGACCGCACCTACATCTGCTCGGTCGACGAGGCCGACGCCGGGCCGACCAACAACTGGATGGCCCCCGACGAGATGAAGTCGGTCATGACCGAGCTGTACCGCGGGTGCATGCGCGGCCGGACGATGTACGTCATCCCGTTCTGCATGGGCCCGGTCGAGGCCGAGAACCCGATGTTCGGCGTCGAGCTCACCGACTCGGAGTACGTCGTCGTCTCCATGCGGGTCATGGCCCGCATCGGCAGCACCGTCCTCCAGGCCCTGGGCACCGACCGCCCGTTCGTGCCGGCCATGCACTCCCTGGGCGCCCCGCTCGCCGAGGGGCAGCAGGACGTCCCCTGGCCCTGCAGCGACACCAAGTACATCGTGCACTTCCCCGAGGAGCGGGCCATCTGGTCCTACGGCTCGGGCTACGGCGGCAACGCCCTGCTGGGCAAGAAGTGCTACTCGCTGCGGATCGCCTCGGTCATGGCCCGCGACGAGGGCTGGCTCGCCGAGCACATGCTGATCCTCAAGCTGACCAGCCCCCAGCAGAAGACCTACTACGTCGCCGCCGCCTTCCCGTCGGCCTGCGGCAAGACCAACCTGGCGATGCTCGAGCCGACCATCCCCGGCTGGAAGGTCGAGACCCTCGGCGACGACATCGCCTGGATGCGCTTCGGCGAGGACGGCCGGCTCTACGCCCTCAACCCGGAGTACGGCCTGTTCGGCGTCGCGCCGGGCACCGGCTGGGACACCAACCCCAACGCGATGCGCACCATCGCGCAGGGCAACTCGGTCTTCACCAACGTCGCCCTGACCGACGACGGCGACATCTGGTGGGAGGGCATGACCGACGACGCGCCGGCCCACCTCACCGACTGGAAGGGCCGGGACTGGACGCCGGAGAGCGACGAGCCCTCCAGCCACCCGAACAGCCGGTTCTGCACCCCGATCACCCAGTGCCCGATCCTGGCGCCGGAGTACCCGGACCCGAAGGGCGTGCCGATCTCGGCGATCCTCTTCGGCGGCCGCCGCAAGACGACGATCCCGCTGGTCACCGAGGCCCGCGACTGGAACCACGGCGTCTTCATGGGGGCCACGCTCTCCTCCGAGACGACCGCGGCGGCCACCGGTGCGGTCGGCGTCGTCCGCCGCGACCCGTTCGCGATGCTGCCGTTCATCGGCTACAACGCCGGTGACTACTTCCGGCACTGGGTGGAGACCGGCAAGGCGCACGACGCCGCCAAGCTGCCGAAGATCTTCTACGTGAACTGGTTCCGCCGGGACTCCGACGGCGGCTTCCTGTGGCCGGGCTTCGGCGAGAACAGCCGGGTCCTCAAGTGGGTCGTCGAGCGGCTCGAGGGCACCGCGGCCGCCGTCGAGACGCCGGTCGGCCACGTGCCGACCGCCGACGCCCTCGACATCTCCGGCCTGGACATGACCCTGGAGCAGGTGGAGAAGGCGCTCGCCGTCGACAAGGACGAGTGGCGCGCCGAGGTCCCGCAGATCACCGAGTGGTTCGAGAAGTTCGGCGACAAGCTCCCCAGCACGATGTGGGACGAGCTCGCCATCCTGGAGCACCGGCTCGCCTAGAGCCGGCCTGACGAGGCCCCGCTCCGGTCAACGGCGACCGGAGCGGGGCCTCGTGCTGTCCGGGCCACCGTCGGCGCGCAGAAGCGGCGCCGGGCGGAGCGTTCGTGCGCCGACCGGCCGCGGCGCGGCAGGTCCGTTAGCGTGATCGGACGTACCGCCTCCTGAGACGACAGGCCCCTCCCCGTGCCCAATCCGTACCTGCACGTGCTGCGCACCCCGCACGCGGTGCCGATGGTGCTGGCCGCGTTCGTCGGCCGGCTGCCGTTGTCGATGGTCGGCCTGGGCTCGGTGCTGCTGATCGCCTCGGAGACCGGGTCCTACGGCCTCGGCGGCGTGGTGGCCGCGACCGGCGCGGTGACCACCGCCATCTCCGGTCCGCTCATCGGGCGCTGGGCCGACACCCACGGGCAGCGCCGCACGCTGCTCCCGGTCGTGGCCGTGTTCGTGGCCGCCGGCTGCGTGTTCCTCCCGGCGGTCAAGCAGGACTGGCCGCTGTGGATCGTCTTCGTCTCGGCCGGGGTGGCCGGCGCGTGCATCCCGCCGGTCTCCTCGATGATCCGCGTCCGCTGGACCCACCTGCTGCGCGGCACCCACCGGTTGCCGGCCGCCCTGGCCATGGAGTCGGTGGTCGACGAGTTCGTCTTCATCGTCGGCCCGGTGCTGGTCACCTTCCTCTCGACCACCGGGCACTCCACGTCCGGTGTGGTCACCGCCTTCACCCTCGCCGTGGTCGGCAGCCTGCTGTTCGCCGCCCAGGGCCGCACCGAGCCGCCGCCGCACGGGCACGCCGCCCGCACCGGCCCCTCGGCGATCCGCTCCGCCGGCATCCGGGTGCTGTTCGTCGTCGGTGCGGCGGTCGGCGCCATCCTCGGCACGCTGGAGATCGCCCTGGTCGCGTTCGCCGACGAAGTGGGGGCGAAGTCGCTGTCCGGCGTCCTGATCGCCGCCCTCGCCGTCGGGTCGATGGCCAGCGGCATCGGGTGGGGCACGGTGCACTGGCACTCGCCGCTGCGGGTCCGGCTGGCCGTCGTGCTGATCCTGATGACCGTGCTGAGCATCCCGCTCCTGCTCGTCCAGGACGTGTGGGTCATGATCCCGTTCGTGATCATCGCCGGGGTCGCCGTCTCGCCGTCGCTGATCAGCTCGTTCACCCTCGCCGAGCTGCTGGTCCCCCGGTCGGCGACCACGGAGGCGTTCACCTGGCTCGGCACCTCGCTGGCCGTCGGGGTGGCGGTCGGCACCTCGATCGCGGGCAAGGTCGTCGACTCGGTCGGGGCCAACGCCTCCTTCCTGGTGGCCACGGTCGCCGCCGCGGTCGCCGCCGTCGTCGTCTGCGCCTACCAGCGGGTGCTGCACGTGCCGGCCGAGCACGCCGCCGAGCCGGCGATGGCCCGATGAGCACCGAGCGCCCGCCCGGCGCCAGGACGATCGACGAGGTCCTCGCCGAGGCCCGCGCCCGCCTGCACCGGCTGGAGCCGGCCGAGGCCGCCGCGCACGTGGCCGACGGCGCCGTCCTCGTCGACACCCGCCCGGCGTTCCAGCGGGACGCCGACGGGGAGGTGCCCGGCGCGCTCATCGTGGAGCGCAACCACATCGAGTGGCGGTTCGACCCGGCCAGCGACGCGAAGCTGCCGGAGGCGACGGACTACGACGTCGAGGTGATCGTGCTCTGCAACGAGGGCTACTCCTCCAGCCTCGCCGCCGACTCGCTGCGGTCCCTCGGCCTGCACCGCGCCACCGACGTCGTCGGCGGCTACCAGGCCTGGCGGGCGGCCGGCCTGCCCACCACGCGGGACTGAGCTCAGCGCGGCCGCGGCGCCGCGTCCAGCGCCGCCCGGGCCTCGGCGGCCAGCCGCCGCACCAGCTCGCCGGCCGGCACCTCCTCGGCGAGGGCGGCGCTCTGGCCGGCCCAGAGGTGGACGTCCTCGGGGTCGCCGGCGGCGCGGGCCGCCGCCCGCACCGGCAGGGTGAGCAGGTGCACCTCCGGATAGGCGGCGGGCGCGTCGCCCTCCAGCTCCCGGACGGCGTCGTTCACCAGGGCCCGGGCCCGGCGGCCGGTGAACGCGCGGGTGACCGTGGTCGGGCGCTGCTCGGCCAGTGCGGCGGAGTGCACCGGCGACGTGCCGGCCTCCGGCGTCCGCAGGAAGGCGGTGCCGAGCTGGGCCAGTGCGGCGCCCGCCGCCAGGACGGCGGCGACGCCCGCGCCGTCGGCGATGCCGCCGGCCGCCACCAGCGGCAGCGGGCTCACCCGCCGGACCCGCGCGAGCAGCGGCAGCAGGCCGAGCTGCGCCGGCTCCTCGTCGGAGAACCCGCCACGGTGCCCCCCGGCCTCCCACCCCTGGACGACGAGCGCGTCGGCACCGGCGCTCGTGGCCGCCGCGGCGTCCTCCGGCGAGGTGACCGTCACCCACACCGGGACGCCGGCGTCGTGCAGCGCGGCGACCGCGGCCTCCGGAGGCAGGCCGAAGACGAAGGAGACGACGGCCGGGCGCCACCGGGCGAGCAGCTCCACCTTCGCGGCGAAGGCGTCGTCGGAGTGCTCGGGGGCGCCCGGCCGGACGCCGAACCGCGCGCCGCGGGCCGCGATCCGCTCGGCGTACGCGCCCAGCCGCGCCACCTCCTCCGGCCGCTCGGGCACGGGGGCGAAGACGTTGACGCCGAACGGCGCCCGGCTGCGCTCCCTCAGCGCCTCGACCTCCCCGACCACCTGCTCGGGGCTGCGGTAGCCGGCGGCCAGGAAGCCCAGCCCGCCGGCCGACCCGACCGCCTCGGCCAGGGCGACGGTCGACGGGCCGCCGGCCATGGGGGCGGCGACGATGCGGGTGGGGACGTCGGGCAGCGGGCGGGGCGTCGTCACCCCGCCAGCGTGCCGGGCCCGGGCGGCCCCGGGCCACCCCCGGCCCGGCCTACGATCCGCCGGTGACCCGCCCCCGACCAGCTGCCGGCGGCGGCCGCCTGTTGGGGGTGCCGCCCGAGCGGCTCGGCCGCTGGCTGGACGGCGTGGCCGACCGGCACGGGGCGTTCACCGGGGTCGCGGCCGACGACGGCGCCGTCCGGCTCGTGTGCGCGGACACCACCACGGTGACCCTGCGCGCGCCGTTCGACTGGCGGCCGGGTCCGGCGCTGCTCACGTCGTTCACCGCGGCCGCCCGGCACCCGCGCCGAGCGGCGGTCCTGCTCGTCCGCCGCGGGCGGTGGGCGGTCGGTGTCTTCGACGGCGCCGACCTGGTCGTCTCCAAGGTCGACGCCCGCCTGGTCCAGGGCCGCACCGCCGCGGGCGGGTGGAGCCAGCAGCGGTTCGCCCGCCGCCGCGGGCACCAGACCGATGCCGTCGTGACCGCCGCCGTCGAGACCGCGGTCCGCGTGCTCCTCCCGCACGCCGCGGAGGTGGCGGCGCTGTTCACCGGCGGCGACCGCGGGCTGGTCGACGCCGTCCTTGCCGACCCCCGGTTGCGGGCCCTGGCCACGCGGCGCCAGGAGCCGGCGCTGGACGTCGGGGAGCCGACCAAGGCAGTGCTCCTGGCCACCCCCGAGCAGTTCCGGGCGGTGCAGGTGCACATCGTGGAGCCCGGCGACAGAACGGCGTAACGTCCTCCGACCGTGTCCTCCGCAGCGAGCGAGACGACTCCCGCCCCCGATCCCGTCCTCACCGCCGAGCGCGCCCACCTGGCGCACGCGGCCGACTGCCTGACCGCCATGCGCGCCGCCACCCGCGCGGTCGACGACGCCGGCGTCGACCCCTGGTCCGCCGAGCGACTCGGCGCCGCCCGCGCGGAGCGGCTGCGCGCGCTGGCCGCCGATCCCGGGGTGCCGCCGTTCTTCGGCCGCACCGACACCGGCACGGAGACCTTCCACATCGGCCGCCGGCACGTCCGGGACGAGTCCGGCCGGCCGGTCGTCATCGACTGGCGGGCACCGATGAGCCGGCCGTTCTACCAGGCCGGCCCCGCCGATCCGCAGGGGCTGGTCCGCCGCCGCCGGTTCGGGTTCTCCGACGGCGAGCTCACCGGCTACGAGGACGAGCTGCTGGGCTCGCCGCACGGCGAGAGCCGGGTGCTCCGGGAGGAGATCGAGCGGCCGCGCAGCGGGCCGATGCGCGACATCGTGGCCACCATCCAGCCGGACCAGGACGCGATCGTGCGGGCTCCGCTGGCCGAGTCGATCTGCGTGCAGGGCGCCCCGGGGACCGGGAAGACCGCCGTCGGCCTGCACCGGGCCGCGTACCTGCTCTACACGCACGGCGGGCAGCTGGCCCGCACCGGCGTCCTCGTCGTCGGGCCGAACCGGGCGTTCCTGCGCTACATCGAGCAGGTGCTGCCCACCCTCGGCGCGGTCGACGTCGACCAGACGACGCTCGCCGAGCTCACCGCGCGGGTGCCGGTGCGGGCCGCGGACCCGCCCGCGGCCGCCGTCCTCAAGGGCGACGCCCGCATGGCCGAGGTGCTGCACCGCGCGCTGTGGGGCGCGATCGCCAAGCCGGCCGGCGACGTCGCGGTGCCACTGGCCGGGCGCCGGTACCGGGTCCCGGTCGAGCGGCTCAAGCGCGCCGTCGACGACCTGCGCCGCCGCGGCCGGGCCGCCGACGACCAGCGCGCGGTGCACTACGCCGCCGGCCGCGACCGGCTGGCGATGGGCCTGGCCGAGGACGCCCGCCGGCAGGCCGAGGAGGCCGGGGGCAGCCCGACGGACGCCGAGACCCGCCGGGCCGCGCGCAGCCCCGAGGTCCGGGCGTTCTGCGACGCGGTCTGGCCGGCCCGCGACGCGGCGGAGCTGGTGCACGCCCTGCTCACCGACCCGGCGCAACTCGCGCGGTCGGCTCGGACCGTGCTCGACGACGGCGAGCACGAGCTGCTGCTCCGCCCGGCCGGCCCGCTGCGGACCGCGCCGTGGACCGCCGCGGACGCCGTGCTCGTCGACGAGGTGGCCGGGCTGATCGAGCGCACCGGTGGCTACGGGCACGTCGTGCTGGACGAGGCGCAGGACCTCTCGCCGATGCAGTGCCGGGCCGTCGCCCGCCGGCTGGCCGCGGGCTCCCTGACCGTGCTCGGCGACCTGGCGCAGGCGACCAGCCCCTGGGCGGCGGCCGACTGGGGGCGGACCCTCGCCGGCCTGGGCCGCCCGGACACCGTCGTCCGCCCGCTCACCCGGGGCTACCGGGTGCCCGGCGAGGTGCTGGACTACGCCAACCGGCTGCTGCCGGTCATCGCCCCGGGCCTGGCCGCGGCGACGGCGGTGCGCCGCGGACCCGGGTCGCTGCGGATCCGACCCGGGGGCGCGGTGGCCGACGCCGTCCGGGAGCTGGTCGCCGCGCCCGGTTCGGTGGGCGTCGTCTGCGCCGACGACGCCGCCCCCGAGGTGGCCCTGGCGCTCGCCGCATCCGGGCTGCCCGCCGCGGTGCTCACCGAGGACGGCGAGGCGGAGCGGCTGACCGTCGTCCCGGCGTCGCTGGCCAAGGGCCTGGAGTTCGACGCGGTCGTCGTCGTGGACCCGGCCGCGATCGCCGCCGCCGAGCCGCGCGGGCTGCACCGGCTGTACGTCGTCCTCACCCGGGCGGTGAGCACCCTGGTCGTGGTGCACCGGGGCGACCTGCCCCCGCTGCTCGCGGAATGAGAGGTGACCGCGTCCAGAGGACGGGGCCTGCGGCCCTGGTCGGCCGCGGCGGGGGAGAGCACCATGCCGGCATGGCCGTCGTGCGCGCCGCACTGCTCGTCGTCGTCGCCGTTCTGCTGGTCACGGCCGTCTCGCTGGTCTTCGCGGTGGGCACCGGGCCGGCCGAGAAGGCCGTCCTGCTCGCCGTCGCGGTCCTGCTGGCCCTCGCGGTGCCGCGGGTCCAGCAGCTGGGGAGGCCGGGGGTGACGCGCCGGTAGCCTTCCCCCACCCGCCGTCCGCGGCCCCTCACGCTTCGACATCAGCCTCCCGCGCATCCGGCGCGGGTGGTTGTGGACAACGCGCTTCTCTGTTCCAGTGGGGGCCTCCACGGAAGGGGGCCCATGGACCTGCGCTCGGACGCACGGGTCACGACGTTGCTGAAGCTGCTCGCGACCATCGTCGCGGCCGGGGCACTCGTCGCAGGACTCCTCTTCCCGTGGGTCGGTGGTCCCCTGGCGGCCGCCCAGCAGTCGACCAGCCTCCTCGGTGACCTCCCCACGGAGCTCACCATCGACACGCCGCCGGCCAACACGGTGCTGCTGGCGGCCAACGGTGAGCCGATCACCTACTTCTACGACGAGAACCGTGCGCCGGTCCAGCACGACCAGATCTCCGACGTCATGAAGCAGGCGATGGTCGCCATCGAGGACGCCCGCTTCTTCGAGCACCACGGCCTCGACGTCCAGGGGACGATGCGGGCGCTGCTCACCAACCTGGCCGCCGGCGGCGTGCAGGAGGGCGGGTCGACGCTGACCCAGCAGCTGGTCAAGCAGACCCTGCTGCAGACGGCGAACACCCCCGAGGAGCGCCGCGCCGCCACCGAGCAGACGGTGGGCCGCAAGCTCCGCGAGGCGCGGGTCGCGCTCGCGCTGGAGGACACCTACTCCAAGGACGAGATCCTCACCCGCTACCTGAACATCGTGTACTTCGGGCAGAACGCCTACGGGGTGCAGCCTGCCGCCCGCGCGTTCTTCGGCATCGACGCGGCCGCGCTCACCCTGCCCCAGGCCGCCCTGCTGGCCGGGCTGGCGCAGAGCCCCACCGCCGACGACCCCTTCACCAACCCGGAGGCGGCGACCCAGCGGCGCAACGAGGTCCTCTCCCGGATGGCCGAGCAGGGGTACGTCACCGTCGCGCAGGCCACGGAGGCCCAGGCCGCGCCGCTGGGCCTGGCCCCGAGCCCGGCGCCGCGCCGCGGCTGCGTCCAGGCCAGCGTCGGCGCCTTCGTCTGCGACTTCGTGCAGCGCTACCTGATCCAGGAGCTGGGGCTGACCCAGGAGGCCCTGGAGAACAACGGCTACGTCATCCAGACCACCCTGGACGTCGACCTGCAGCGCGCCGGGGACGCCGCCGTCCTCAACACCCTGCCGATGGGCGACTCGCTGGCCGGCATGTTCAGCGCGGTGGAGCCGGGCACCGGCCACCTGCTGGCGCTGAGCGTCAACCGCGTCTTCGGCTACGACAAGAACGACCCGGCGCAGGAGTCCTTCAACCTCAACGTCGCGCCCAGCCAGGGCTCGGGCTCCACCTACAAGGTGTTCGTCGCGGCGGCCGCGCTGGCCCGCGGCTACTCGAGCTTCTACACGCTCACCACGTCCGACTCCTACGTCTCCCGGGTCTACCGGGACGGCGCCGGGCGCTACGACGTGGAGAACGCCGGCACCTACCGCCCGACGCTGGACCTGACCACCGCGCTCTACCAGTCGTCCAACACCTACTTCCTCGCCCTCGAGGACGCTCTCGGCAGCGTCGAGGAGCCGGTGCGGATGGCCGAGCGGATGGGCCTGTTCCAGTTCAACGACCCCGAGCTGCCGCAGCGGGTCATCGACGAGAACCGGGGGTCGTTCACCTTCGGTCCCGAGCCGACCAGCCCGCTCGGCCTGGCCAGCGCGTACTCGACGCTGGCGGCCAGCGGCACGCAGTGCGACGTCGTCCCGGTGACCGCTGTCCTCGACCAGCACGGGGACCCGGCGGTCGGGACCGACGGCGAGCCGCTGGCGGTCGGCGACCGCTGCACCCCGGAGGCGATCCCCCCCGGGGTGGCCACCACGCTCAACCAGATGCTGCGCAAGGACGTCGAGCCCGGGAACCCGGGGGCGACCGGCACCCGCGCCTACGTCCCCGGCCACCAGATCGCCGGCAAGACCGGGACGTCGCAGGACAACTTCTCGGTCGCCTTCGTCGGCTACACCCCCGAGATCACCGCCAGCGTCATGGTGCTCAACCCGAAGCGCAACGAGGACGTCGGCGGGTTCGGCGGCGGCAAGGGCGCCACCATCTGGCGCGACGCGATGGCCCCGATCCTCGAGGCCCGCGGCAGCGGGGAGTTCCCGCCGGCCGACGAGGTCGTGCAGAACGGCAACACCCGGCCGGTCCCCGGCTGCTCCTCGGTCCGGGCCTGCGAGTCGGCGCTGTCCGACGCGGGCTTCCAGCACTCCACCGTCCGGATCGACAGCGACCGTCCCGCCGGGACCCTGCTGGGCACCAGCCCGCCGCGCGGCGGCCGGGCGGTGCAGGGGCAGGTCGTCTCGATCCTTGTCAGCAACGGCTCCGACTACGTCGCGCCACGGCGCGAGCCCGAACCAGAGCCGGAGCCGACGCCCGAGGAGCCGCCACCGGCGGACGAGCCGGCGCCACCGGAGGAGGCTCCGCCCGAGGACGCCGGACCGCCCGCGGACGGTGGCGGCCCGCCGGTCGCCCCTGCCGAACCGGCCGACGGCGACGGAGACGGGGACGGCGACGGGGACGACGGGGACGGCTGACCGGAGCGGATCCGCTCGTCGAGGGACTGGGTGAGCAGCCAGCCGCCGATCAGCACCAGGTGCAACAGGAACAGCCAGAGGCTGATCGCCACCACCGCACCGACCACGGTCAGCCCGCCGAACGGCGCGCCCAGCGCCAGCGGCAGGGACAGGAACAGTACGAAGCCCTGCAGGAAGCCCGACAGGCAGGCCGCGGTGAACAGCGCCCCGGGCACCAGGGCCGACCAGCGCGGCCGCCCGCTGGCGACCACGCCGAAGCCCCACAGCAGCGGCACGGTGAGCGCGAACAGCACCGAGTAGTAGCCGACCGCGAAGCTCCCGAGCACGCTGCCGCGCTCGGTGAGGTCGGCCATGGCGGAGGCGGCCAGCAGCAGCGGGTACAGCAGCAGCGGCGTGGCCAGCACCAGGGGCAGGCCGAGCAGCCGGCCGCGCCAGCCGGTGAGCGTGTCGGTGTCCCGGCGCGGGGTGAACCGCAGCAGCGCCCGCCGCAGCCCCTCGCCGTAGAGCGAGAGCGGGAGCAGCGCGAGCGCGAAGTCGAGCGGGCCCATGGCGACGCCCGCGTCGGCCAGGGCCCGGAGCGCCTCCGGTGCTCCCAGCTGGGGCGGCAGCAGGTCGGCGAGCCGGCCGGCCAGGTCACGGACGGTGCCGGGCGAGGTGAGCAGCGCGGTCAGCGAGAAGGCCACCAGCAGCAGCGGCACCACGGCGACGCCGGCGTAGAAGGTGAGCCCGGCCGCGATCAGCGCGAGGTCGCGGCCGCGCAGCCGCCGCCCCGCCCCGCGGACCAGGGACGACGCCTCGGTCCGCAGCCGCGCGGCCGACCCCATCCTCAGCGCCGGTCCAGCAGGTGCCGGGCGGCGGCGTAGCCGCCCAGGCCACTGACCGCCCCGCCGCGCACGGTGCCCCCTGAGGAGGCCGCCACGATCCGCGGGTGCGGCGTCGCCACGCCCCACGTGCCGGCCTCCGCCGGCGTCGGCGCGACCGGCCAGGCGAGGTCGCCGTGGAAGATGTGGCCGCCCGGCATGGCCAGCGACGCCTCGACGTCCAGCGGGGAGGCCGCCTGCAGGCACGGCTCACCGGAGGCGTCGCGGGCCAGGCAGTCCAGCAGCGGCTCCTCCAGGTGCGCGTCGAGCTGCGCCACCACCCGACGCACCGCCTCGCGGCGGGTGCCCACCGGGTCGGCGCGGAACAGCCCGGCCGGCGTGTGCAGGCCGAAGAGCGTGAGCGTCTGGTACCCGGCGGCGCGCTCGGCCGGCCCGAGGATCGACGGGTCGGACAGCGAGTGGCAGTAGACCTCGAACGGGATGACGTCGGGCAGCTCCCCCGCGGCGGCCTGGGCGTAGGCGGCGTCGAGCCGGCCGGCCGCCTCGTCGACGTGGCAGGTGCCGGCGAAGGCGACGGCGGGGTCGACGCCCGAGCGCAGCCGGGGCAGCCGGGCCAGCACCATGTTCACCTTGAGCTGGGCGCCGTCCGGCGTCGTCCGCGGCGCCGCGCCGGTCAGCCGGTCGAGCACCTCGGGTGCCGCGCCGGAGACGACGAACCGGGCGTCGGCCGCCCGCTCCGCGCCGTCGCCGTCGGTCCAGTGCACGGTCACCCTGTCGGCGCGCGGCTCGATCGCCGTGACCGTCGCCCGCGTGACCAGCTCCGCGCCGGCGCCGCGGGCGGCGGTGGCCATGGCCCCGGTGACCGCGCCCATCCCGCCCACCGGCACCCGCCACAGCCCGGTGCCGTTGCCGATCAGGTGGTACAGGAAGCAGCGCCCGGCCAGGCCGTCGGCGGCGTGGACGTCGGCGAAGGTGCCGATCAGCCCGTCGGTGAGCGCGACCCCGCGGACGACGTCGTGGTGCAGGTCGTCGGCGACCACGTCGGCCAGCGGCCGCTCGACGAGGTCGGTGAACAGCCGCGGGTCGCGCAGCCGGCCGGTCAGCTCGGCGGGGGAGAGCAGCGGCTCGGTGAGCGTGGGCGCGAGGTCCTCGGCGAGGATGGCCAGCCGGCCGTACAACCGGCGCCAGCCCGCCAGCTCGGCGTCCGAGCCGGTCAGCTCGCGGAAGGACGCGGTGGTGGCCGGTCCCTCGGCGCGCTCGACCAGCAGGCCGCGCCCCCCGGCGACGGCGGTGTACGAGGCCACCGCGCGGTCGGCCAGCGTGAGCTGCAGGCCGAGGTCGGCGACGATCCGGTCGGGCAGCAGGCTGACCAGGTAGGAGTAGGCCGACAGCCGGACGTCGACGCCCGGGAAGACCTGCTGGCTGACCGCGGCGCCACCCACCCGCTCGAGCCGCTCCAGGACCAGGACGGACCAGCCGCCCTGCGCCAGGTAGGCCGCGGCCACCAGGCCGTTGTGCCCCGCTCCGACGACCACGGCGTCGTACTTGCTCCGCGCGCTCACCGGCGGACCGTAACCGGCCGGTCAGCCGTCCTCCCTGGTCGCGTCCTGCTCGTGGCGCACGGCGTCGGTGTGGCCGCCGGTCTCGGTGCTGCCGCACCCTGCGAGCGCCCCGACGAGGCCGGCACCACGAGGGGTCGCTGCAGATCCATGCGGTCCCCGTGCTCCCGTGGGCGGCCGCCCAAACCCCACCCGCACCACCGGTCCCAGGTGCTCCACCCGCCTGCGGAGTCGAGGCGAGAGTCCACGAAATCACATCCAGGTAATTGTCACCGCGGAGTTCCGGCCATTACGGTGTGTATGTCCGGCGGGGCGCTCCGTCACCACCCTGGGTGACACTCCCCGGACGCCGCCGAGCCTCTCCCTCCTCCCCGGGGGTGCGGGCCGGGGACCCACCGCAGCACTGGGGTGAAGCGCGCCCGGCCTCCGGCCGGCCGCGCCGGGCGACTTCCCGTCCGAACCCGTCAGCTAACCCGGTAGGCGGCCTGCGGAAGAACGGAGAGCCGCCGCACCATGGCGACCCCTCGCGCGTCCCGTCGCGCTGCCTGGCGACGGGCCGCCGTCGTCCTCGTCGGCGCCATCGGCGTCTCGCTCCTCCCGGCCGTGGCCGGTGCCGCGCCGGGCTCCTCGCAGGAGGCCGCCGCCCTCGTCGCCGCCCGCGGCCACGAGCTGGAGGTCGTCACCGAGCAGTTCAACGAGGCGCGTTCGGAGCTCGAGGCCCAGCAGGCCGCCGCCCAGGCCGCCGCGGCGCAGGTCGCCGAGGCGCAGGCGGTCGTGGCCGCCGCGCAGGAGCAGGTGCGGGGCATCGCCCGCAGCGCGTTCACCGGCGAGAGCATGGGCTCGCTGCGGGCCCTGATGACCAGCGGCTCGGCTGACGAGTTCGTCAACCGGGTGAACCTGCTCGACGCCGTCGCCGGCCACCAGAACGGGCTGATCGAGCAGGCCGCCTCCGCCGGTGAGGTCGCCGCGCAGGCGCAGGCCGAGGCGGACCGGGCGGCGGACGAGGCCCAGCAGCAGTACGACGCCGTCGCCGCCCAGCAGGCCGAGTTGCAGGAGCAGATCACCGCCTACCAGGCCGATTACGCGCGGCTCAGCGCCGACGAGCGACGCGCCGCCCTGGCGGCCGCGGCCACCGCCCACGGAGCCGGCCAGGAGCGGGCCAGCCGCACGGAGCGCGAGGAGCCGGCCGCCGCCGGTCCGGTGGTGGCCGACAGCGCCGCCGCCCAGAAGGCGATCGACGCCGCCATGGCCCAGCGCGGCAAGCCCTACGTGTGGGCCGCCGAGGGGCCGGGCTCCTTCGACTGCTCCGGTCTGGTGCTCTACGCCTACAAGGCAGCCGGGATCGGCCTGCCGCACTCCAGCCGCCTGCAGTCGCAGATGGGCCGGACGGTCTCGCGGGCCGAGGCCCGCCCTGGTGACCTGGTCGCCTTCTACAGCCCGGTCAGCCACATCGGCATCTACCTGGGCAACGGCCAGATGGTCCACGCGCCGACCTCCGGCGACGTCGTGAAGGTCGCCAGCGTCGACGACATGGGGGCGACCCCGCGCTTCAACCGCATCGCCGGCTAGGACCCCGTCCGCTCCCGGAGCCCCGGACGCCGCGTGCGTCCGGGGCTCCGCTGTGTCCGGGTCTTGACGTCGCGTCCTGCGGTGTGAACACTGCTCTCGAAGCAGATCGATGATCGCAGAGGAGCCGACCATGGCGCAGGGATGGCAGTGGATGTGGGCCGGCGTCGCGTTCGCCGCCGAACTCGCGGCCCTGGCGGCCCTCGGCCACTGGGGGGCGACCGCGGGCGACTCGACGGCCACCCGGTGGCTGTTCGCCCTCGGCGCGCCGCTGGTCGCGGCCTTGCTGTGGGGCCTGTTCGCGGCACCGCAGGCGGTCGTGCAGGTCGCGGTGCTCGCCGTCCTCACCAAGGTGGTGGTCTTCGGCGCGGCGGCGGCCGCGCTGCTCGCGACGGGTTCGCCGCGCCTGGCGGTCCTCCTCGTGGTCGCGGCGGTGCTGAGTTCGCTGCTGTCCGGCCCGCTGACGTCGCAGGCCCCGGTCAGCGCGGTCAGCGCGGCGGCGGCCCGCTGACCTGCTGGAGCAGCCCCCACACGAACTGCGCCCGCACTCCGCCGGGCAGGTGCACCTCCCAGCGGGTTCCCACGCCGGGGTCGACGCTCACCGCGCCGGGCAGGCCGACGACGTCGTCGAGGACGTGCTCCCAGACCAGCAGCCGGCCGGCCCGTGCCGGCGGCACGGGGGAGCCGGGCGCCGGCACCAGGTGCTCGTTCAGCACGGACCCGCCGGGGCCGGACAGCACCTCCCAGTACAGGTGCGGCCACAGCGGCAGGGGCCAGCGCCGCACCTGGACGTCGAGGTCCCCGAAGCGGCGGTCCTCCACCTCGTCGGGCGGCCCGAGGACGGCGGTCCGCAGCGCCAGCCCGCGCGGCGCCCGGGGCGAGTGCTGCAGCGCCTGCCAGCGGGTGTGCGCGGCATGGGCCTCTCCCCGGGTGGCGCCCAGCCGGGGCAGCGCCGCGGCGACCAGATCGGGGCGGACGTCGGCCATCCGGCGGAGCAGGACGAGGCAGAACTCCCGCCGCGCCAGACCCCGCACGCCGGTCGACCCTGCCAGCATCCGTCCGTGCTGATCCCACCGGCCACCGCCGCCGCGATCATGGACGGGTCGGTCACGCTCGCCTTCCGCCGGTGGGACCGGCCGCGCATGCACCCGGGCAGCACCCAGCGCACGCCGGCCGGGGTGGTCGAGATCGTCGACGTCACCGAGGTGGACCTCGCCGACATCACCGATGACGACGCCGCGGCCGCCGGCGTCCCCTCGCGGGACCGGCTGCTCCGCCTCCTCGACCGTCGTCCCGGCACGCACGTCTACCGCATGCGGGTGCGGGCCGCCGGCGCCGACCCCCGCGTGGCGCTGCGCGAGCGGGCGACCTTCTCGCCGGAGGAGCGGGCCGCCCTCGACGCCCGGCTGGACCGGTGGGACGCCGCCCGCGCCGACGGGCCGTGGACGCGCACCGTGCTCGACCTGATCGCCGAGCGGCCCGGGGTGCGCGCTCCCGACCTGGCGGCCGTGCTGGGCCGGGAGACGCTGCCGTTCAAGCGCGACGTCCGCCGGCTGAAAGAGCTCGGGCTGACCCGCAGCCTCGCCGTCGGCTACGAGCTGTCCCCGCGGGGCGCGGCGTACCGCGACGGGCGCGTCAGGGAGGATGGGGGGTGATGAGACCGCACGCCGTCGCCCTCGCCTTCCGCGCCGTCGCCCTCGCCGAGGCCTGCTCCTGGGTGGGCCTGCTGTTCGGCATGTTCGTGAAGTGGGTCCTCGCGACCTCCGAGCGCGGCGTGCAGATCTTCGGCCCGATCCACGGCGGGATCTTCGTCGCCTACGTGCTCGTGGCGCTGCTTGCCGCGCGGGTGCTCCGCTGGAACGCCCGCACCGCACTGCTCGCGCTCGCCGCCTCGGTACCGCCGCTGGCCACGCTCTGGTTCGACCGCTGGGCCACCCGCACCGGGCGGCTGCCGCTGCCGGAGCCCGTGCCGACCTCCTGACGCGGCGGCTCGCTACCGTTCCGGGTCATGCCCGAGCCCGTCCTGCCGTCCACCGCCCGCCAGCTGCTCGCCCGGGTGGCCCGCGTGCAGCGGGACGGGCGGGCGCCCAGCCTCGTCGCGGGCGTGGTCCGGGACGGCGGGCTGGCGTGGTCGGCCGGGCGCGGGGCGGTGCCCGAACCGCACACCGACGTCCAGTACCGGCTCGGCTCGATCAGCAAGACGGTCACCGCGGTCGCGGTGCTGCGGCTGCGCGACGAGGGCCGGCTGCACCTCGACGACCCGCTGGACCGGCACGTGCCCGGCACGCCGCTGGGCAGCCGCACCGTCGGGCAGCTGCTCGCGCACGTCGCCGGCGCGGCCGCGGAGAGCCCCGGCGGGTGGTGGGAGCGCACGCCGGGTGGTTCGCTGGCGGAGCTGGAGCTGCGCGAGGAGCACGTCGTCCTCGGTGCCGCGCGCCGGTTCCACTACTCCAACCTCGGCTTCGGTCTGCTCGGCGAGCTCGTCGCGCGCGCCCGGGGCCGGTCCTGGGAGGAGGTCGTCCGCGCCGAGGTGCTGGCGCCGCTGGGCATGAGCCGGACGACGCTGCGGCCGGTCGCCCCCGCCGCCGACGGCCACGCGGTGCACCCGTGGGCCGACGTCGTCCTCCCCGAGCCCGAGCACGACGCCGGCGTGATGGCGGCCGCCGGGCAGCTCTGGGCCACGCTGGCGGACCTCGCCCGCTTCGCGGTGTTCCTGCTCGGCGACACCGGTGACGTGCTCGATCCCGGGACGCTCGAGGAGATGACGGTGCCTGCCGGGGTGGACGCCTCCGCGCCGGGCTGGTCGTCCTACGGGCTGGGCCTGCAGGTGATGCGGGTCGACGGGCGGACGCTGGTCGGCCACGGCGGCTCTATGCCGGGCTTCCTCGCGGGCGTGTTCGTCGACCGCGAGGAGGGTGCCGGGGCGGTCTCGCTGGCCAATGCGACGAGCGGCCCCGAGCCGGTGGCGTTCGGGCTGCTGGCCGACCTGCGCGCCGCCGAGCCGCGGGTCGTCGACCCGTGGACGCCGTCACCGCCTCCCGTTCCGCTGGAGAGCCTCGGGGTCTGGTTCTGGGGCCCGGCGCCGCACGTGCTGCGCGCGCTGCCCGGGGGGCTGCTGCACCTGGGCCCGATGCCCGGCCGGGCCGGGCGGGCCAGCCGCTTCACCCGTGACGACGACGGCACCTGGGTCGGGCTGGACGGGTACTACGCCGGCGAGCCCCTGCGGATCGCCGACGACCACCTCGACCTCGGCACCTTCGTGTTCACCCGCACGCCCTACGACCCGGAGGCCCCGGTGCCCGGCGGGGTGGACGAGCGCGGCTGGCGGCACTGAGCGGCGGTCACCTCAGCGGTCGAAGGCGTCCAAGGTCGTCGTCACCACCGCGCCGTAGGCGACGTGCGGCACCAGGTCGCTGACCCAGTCGGTCGCCGACCAGGTGCGCGGGTCGGTGATGCCGAGCACGGTCATCGGGCCGTTGGTCGAGACGAGGACGACGGCCGTGACGAGCAGCGTGCCGACCAGCGGCCGGGACCGGAAGCCGGCCGCCCGCACCAGCCCGACCAGGACACCCACGCCGACCCCCGCGACCAGCCCGGTCAGGGGGCCCAGCCCCTGCACCCGGTTCTGCCGCGTCGCGCCGTCCCCGGGGATCGGCACGTGTGCCTTCTCCGCCAGGGTCTCCACCGTCCGCTCGGGCGTGGAACTACTGGGCCGGCCGCGCACCGCCATGTCGAGGTACGTGACGGCGTTGAGCGCGGTGGTGCCGGCCGCGCCGGCGGCCGCCCCGCGCACCGCCCAGCCGAGCAGGCTGGTGCCCCCGTCGCCCGCCACGGCGTGGTGGTTCCTCACCGCGCGGCCCGCCGGGCCAACAGGAGGAGGCCCGCCACGAGACCGGCGGCGACGGCGCCGGCGGCCAGCCCCCAGGCGCGGACGCCACCGGCCGGCTCCGTGCCGGGGGCTCTGGGCTGCGGGCCGGCGGACCCGTCGCTGCCGGTGGCGGCCTGGAGCTCGGCCGCCAGCTCGGGTGCCCACGGCGCCGTGCCGCCGCACAGGTCGGCCGCCAGCTGCCCCTCGTCGAGGTCGGCCGACCGGGTGGCCAGGACGAGGAACGGACCGTCCCCGGCCAGCTCCAGCCCGCAGCTGGCCCCGGACGCCGCGGACACGACGCCCTGCTCCGCGGCCACGCTGCCCTTCCACACCGTGTCGACGGCGAAGACGTGCAGCGCGGGGTCGGTGCTGCTCGACCCGCCGCCCACCTCGCGGGACAGCAGCCGGCCGGTGAAGACGGCGTCGGCCCGCTCCACCTGCGCGGTCAGCGGTTCACCGGCGCAGCTGCACGCCGAGGCGGGGACGGCCAGGACCCACCCGGCCATCAGCAGCACCACCGCGGTGAGCAGGCAGGTCGTCGTCCGGCGCACGGCTCCGAGCGTGCTCCTGCGGGGTTGCCGGCACCAGTGGCGGCGGCGCGGGCGCACCCGCACCCTACCGGTGTGGACGACGTCGACGCCCGGCTCGAGCGAACGATCGAGGAGCTGCTCGACGACCGGCAGGCGGGCGCGTCGATCTGCCCCTCGGAGGCCGCCCGGGCCGTCGACCCTGACGACTGGCGGGAGCTGATGCCCGCCGCTCGCGCCGCTGCCGGGCGGCTGGCCGCCGCCGGCCGCGCGGAGGTGACCCAGCGGGGCGAGGTCGTGGACGTGCGGGTCGCTCGTGGTCCGGTCCGGGTGCGCCGGCCGGGGTAGCCGCCGTCGGTGATGACGCGGCCGCGTCCAGCGGTGGGTGGATGAGGATCTCGGTGCCGTCGGGGCGCCAGGTGCGCCATCGGCCGTCGGGTTGTCGTTCGATCCGGAAGCCGTGGTGGACCTTGGTGTGGTGCCGCTCGCAGAGCAGCGCGCTGTTCTCCAGGCTGGTCGGGCCGCCGTTGATCCACTCCAGGACATGGTGGACGTCGCACCAGTGGGTGGGCGCGCCGCAGCCGGTGAACACGCAGCACCGGTCGCGGTGCTCGACCGCCCGGCGCAGGTGCGCGGTGACCACCCGTTTCTCCCGGCCCAGGTCCAGCGGCGCGCCGTCGGGGCCCAGCACGATCCGGGACACCGCGCCGTCGCAGGCCAGCCAGCGGGCCCGGGCCGCGGAGACGGTGGCGCCGAAGCCGAGCTCGGCGGTGTGCCGGCCGGTGCCCGGGCCGGCGAGGTCGGGCAGGTCGATCCGGACCACCAGGTGTGGCTTCACCGTCCGCAGCACCGGCAGGCCGCCGGTGGCCAACTGGTTGTCGCAGAGCTGGACCAGGGCGTCGCCGAGTTGCTGGGCGCGGGTGCGGATGTCTCCGGCGCACCGGCCGGCCTGCACGATCGCCTCCAGCGCGGTCTGCAGCTTCTCCCCGCCGACGGCATCGAGCTCAAAGCGGCCGGTGAT
>NZ_JALPKP010000035.1:0-67333 GCF_051383635.1 Geodermatophilus sp. CPCC 205506
CGCAGCCACCACCGGCTCAAGACCCACGCCCGCGGCTGGCGGTTCGTCATGGACGCCGACGGCACCCTGCACGTCACCACACCGTCGGGAGTGACCCGGACGACCCGACCACCCGGATTGCACACACCGGCACCCGAGCCTGAGGCGCCGGCCGACCATCCGCCGCACTCACCAGTGCCGGCAGACGATCCGCCACCGTTCTGAGGAATGCGTGGGACCTGACGACAGGTCCACATGTCGACTGGCCGATCACTACCGCGCCGCGCCGTCCCCTTTTCGATCAACTGGCGTCTTCACCGGCGGCCTCGATCAGGTCACCAGACCCCTTCGAGGGCGGAGGGCCGCTCAGCGGCGCGTGGCCTGCGACCGCAGCTCGTGCGCGGACTCCAGCGTCGGGGCGGCGGCGAGCACCTGGGCGAAGGCGCGTTCCTCGCGCAGCCGGGCGCGGATCCGGCGGCGCTCGGCGAGGCGGGTGCGCAGACGGGACATGGCGGGTTCCTTCCGGAGGTCAGGCGCCGGCCGGTGCCGGCACCCGGGGGAGCGGGCTCACGACGGCGTAGACGCCGTCCTCGGGCGTGAGGGAGGAGTCGGGGAGCAGCCGCCGGACGAGACCGACGACGCGGTCGTTGTCGGCTTGGACCGACGCGGTGAGAGTGCGCACGCCGCGCCGTCCGGCCAGCTCGACGAGCTCCCGGAGCAGCTGACGGCCCACGCCGAAGCCCTGCCAGCCGTCCTCCACGAGGACGGCTACCTCGGCGGTGGACGGGTCGCCGGGCGGACGGTCGTAGCGCGCCACGCCGACCACCTCGCCGCCGACGACGGCGACCAGCGCCTCGCGGGCGTCGTGGTCGACGTCGACCAGGTGGGGAAGCGCACCGGCCGGCGGCGCGTGCAGGGGCGCGTGGAACCGGCGGTAGACGGTGTCCCGGGAGAGCCGGGTCCGCAGCCGGCAGAAGAGTGGCCCGTCGTCGGCCCGGACGGGCCTGGTGGCGACTCCGATGTCCATCCCGACCTCCTGGGTTCGTCAAACGAACTCTCCTCCGGCCGAGTGAGTTCGTCAAGTGAACTCAGCGGGTTATGCTGACCGCGTGAGCGAAGCCCTGTGGGACCGGTCGCGGTGCTCGGTCGCCGGCACGCTGGCCGTCGTCGGGGAGAAGTGGAGCCTGCTGGTCCTGCGGGAGGCGTTCCTGGGCGTCCGCCGGTTCGCCGACTTCCAGCGGGTGCTCGGCGCACCCAAGGCGGTGCTGACCGACCGGCTGAACACGCTCGTCGACCAGGGCATCCTGCGGCGGGTGCCCTACCAGGCGGCCGGGGAGCGGCAGCGGCACGAGTACCGCCTGACGCAGAAGGGGATCGACCTCTATCCGACCCTGGTGGCCCTCATGCAGTGGGGGGACCGCTACCTGGCCGACGACGGCGACGTGCCGCTGGAGCTCAGGCACCGCGACTGCGGCGAGCCGGTCCACCTGGCCCTGGTCTGCGAGGCCGGGCACGAGCTCGGCGGCGCCCGCGACGTCCGCCCGGTCCCGCGCGTCCCCGCCGGCTGATCACCGGCTGAACGGCGGTTCCCGCCGACAGACCACCGGTCCGCCGACAGACCACCGGTTCCCGCCGGCGGAAGCCCGCGTGCCCGGCGTCCCTGCCGGCGGACAGACTGGCCGGCATGCCGGTGCCCGGGGCCTCGAGCCGCCTGTCCGCCCTCTCGCTGCCGAACACGACCGTCGACTCGGTCGTCGACGACCCGGGTGATGACACCACCCCGGCCTCCTGCCGGGTGCAGCTGACCGTCACCCACCCACCGGCCGGCGACCGGGTCACCGTCTGGGTGTACCTGCCGGCCGACGGGTGGAACGGCCGGTTCCAGGGCCGCGGCGGCGGGGGCTTCCTGGGCGGCTCGCCGGAGTTCCTCCTGGAGCCACTGCGCGCCGGCTACGCCTGCGCCGCGACCGACGCCGGGCACCCCGGGGGCGCCGCGACCTTCGCGCTCGACGCCCGCGGCCGGCTGGACTGGCAGGCGATCCGGGACTTCGGGCACGTCGGCATCCACGACATGACCGTCGCGGCCAAGGCCGTGGTGACCGCGTACTACGGCGAGCCGCCGGTCCGCTCCTACTTCCACGGCTGCTCGACCGGCGGCCGGCAGGGCCTGATGGCGGCCCAGCGCTACCCGGAGGACTACGACGGCGTCCTGTCCGGAGCGCCGGCGATCAACTGGCCGAGGATGCAGGTCGGCCAGATCTGGGGCCAGCTGGTGATGCTGGAGCGCGGCAACCCCGTCTCGGCGGCCAAGTTCGAGGCGGCGCTGGCCGCGATCGTCGACGCCTCCGACACCGTGGGCGACGGCGTCCGCGACCGCGTGATCGGCGACCCGCTGGCAGTGCGGCCCGACCCGGGGGCGCTGGTCGGGCTGCCGACGCCGGACGGCGAGCTGACCGAGGCCGACGTGGAGGTCATCCGCCTGATCGGGGAGGGCCCGCGCCGGCGCGACGGCAGCTTCCTCTGGTACGGCCTGGCACCCGGGGCGCCGTTCGCCGGCCTGCACGACACCGCGGTGGTCGACGGCGAGCTCGTCGGGCAGCCGTTCGCCTTCGACGTGTGGTGGATCGGCCTGTTCCTCGAGCAGGACCCGGACTGGGACTGGCGGACGCTGACCCACGAGGCGTTCGAGGCGTACTTCGACCGGTCGGTGGAGATGTACTCCGCCGTCCTGGCCGCCGACGACCCCGACCTGTCGGCCTTCGCCGACCGCGGCGGGAAGGCCCTGCTGTGGCACGGGGCGGCCGACTTCGGCATCCCGTTCCAGGGCACCGTCGACTACTACGAGCGGGTGCGGGCCCGGCTGGGCGCCGAGCGCACCGACGCGTTCCTGCGGCTGTTCCTCGCCCCCGGGGTCGGGCACTGCGGCGGCGGGGTGGGTCCGCAGCCGACCGGGCAGTTCGAGGCGCTCGTCGCGTGGGTGGAGGAGGGGGCGGCACCGGAGGAGATCCCCGCCGTCCGGACGGGAGAGGACGGGGCCGTCCTGCAGACCCGGCCGGTCTACGCCTATCCCGGCGTGGCCCGCTGGACCGGCGAGGGCGACCCGGACGACGCCGCGAGCTTCACCCGCGCCGAGGGCACCCGGCTGGTCCTGCCCCCCGGCCGCTGAGGCCCGCTCTCAGTCGACACCGAGGGCCCGCAGCCCGGCGGTCACGACCGCCGCGGCGAGGACGGCCACCAGCACGTGCGCCCGGCGCCACAGCAGCAGGCCGGCGGCCGCGACGCCGGCGGTGTCGGCACCGACGTGCAGCTCGGGGCCGTCGGCCAGCGCCGCGGTGACGACCAGCGCGGCCAGCAGCGCCGGGGAGAGCAGCACGACGACCCGCACCGCCGCCGGTGGGAGCTCCCGGTCGCCGGTCGCGGCCGGACCCACCCCGCGGGTGAGCGCGGTGGCGACCGTGCACAGGCCCACCAGGAGCCACCAGGTCCCCGCGCTCACCGGGGCGCCCGCAGGCCGACGAGCGCCGCCGCGGCCGCCACCAGCACCGGCAGGCCCGGCGGGGCCACCGGCACCAGGGCCAGCGCCACGGCGGCCCCGGCCAGCGCGACGCCCAGCCTCAGCCGGTCGCGCAGCTCGGCGGCGAGGATGGCCAGGAAGAACGCCGGGAAGACCGCGTCCAGGCCGAGAGCCCGGGTGTCGAGGGCCGGCGCGAACACGCCGACCACCGTGCCCAGCACCCAGAGCACGTACTGGATCCCGGAGTGCCCGAAGAGGTACTCCCGGTCGAAGCGGCCGTCGCCCCGGGCGGCCATCGCCCACGACGCGTCGACGGTGGCCTGCCCCTCGACGGCCCGCCGCAGCCGGCTGCCGCGCAGCGACGGGCCCAGCGCGAACCCCATGGGCACGAACCGGGAGCTGACCAGCGCCGAGGCGCCGACGGCGGCGCCGATCCCGCCGCCCGCGGTGACGATGCCGAGCGCGGCGAGCTGGCCGGACGCGGAGTACACGACGGCCGACATCACGACCGCGGCCACCGCCGGCATCCCGGCGTCGGTGGCGACCACGCCGAACGACACGGCGAGCACGAACACCGCCCCGCCGAAGGGAGCGCCGTCCCGCACGCCGTCCCGCCAGCCCCTGCTCCGCCCCGCCGCGTCGTCCACACGCCCTCCCGCGATCCGGCCGCCCGCCCGCCGAGCCTTGCCCGGACGACGGCGGTGGGTCGACCCTGCCAGGAGGCACCGACGACAGGGGGTCCGGGATGGCGGACGAGACGGTGACCTGCTGCATCGCCGGCGGCGGGCCGGCCGGGATGGTGCTCGGCCTGCTCCTGGCCCGTCAGGGGATCGACGTCCTGGTGCTGGAGAAGCACGGGGACTTCCTCCGCGACTTCCGCGGGGACACGGTGCACGCCTCGACGCTGCGCCTGCTCGACGAGCTCGGGCTGGCCGAGGCGTTCCTGCGGCTGCCGCACCAGGCGGTGACCCGGCTCGGGGTCACCACCGACGACGGCACCTTCGTCCTCGCCGACTTCGGCCGGCTGCCCGGCCGCTTCCCGTTCCTGGCCCTCGTGCCGCAGTGGGACCTGCTGGACTTCCTCGCCGACCGGGCCCGTGAGCAGCCGACCTTCCGGCTCCGCATGGACGCCGAGGTGGTCGGCCTGCTCAGCGAGGACGGTGCGGTGCGTGGCGTGCGGTACCGGCCCCCGGACGGCGGGGAGTCGCAGGTGCGGGCGACGCTGACCGTCGCCGCCGACGGCCGGCACTCCCGCGTGCGCGCGGCGGCGGGACTGCGGCTGCGCGAGTTCGGCGCGCCCATGGACGTGCTGTGGTTCCGGCTGCCGAAGTCGGCCGGCGACGGCGGGCCGGCCTTCGGCGGGGCCGGCCGGGTCACCCGCGGCCGCCTGCTCGTCCTGCTCGACCGCGGCGACTACTGGCAGTCGGCGTACCTCGTGCCCAAGGGCGGCTCCGCGGACCTGCGGGCGGCGGGTCTGGACGCCTTCCGGGCCGACCTTGCCGCACTGCTGCCGGCCATGCCCGCGGCGATCGGGGCGCTGCGCAGCTGGGACGACGTCCGGGTGCTCACCGTCCGGGTGGACCGGCTGCGCCGCTGGCACCGGCCGGGGCTGCTGCTGATCGGGGACGCCGCGCACGCCATGTCGCCGATCGGCGGGGTGGGCGTCAACCTCGCCGTCCAGGACGCTGCCGCGGCCGCGCGCCTGCTCGCCGGCCCGCTCGCGCGCGGTGCGGTGCGCTCCCGCGACCTCGCCCGCGTCCGCCTCCGCCGGCTGCTGCCCACCGTCGTCACCCAGGCCGTGCAGCGGCAGATCCAGACCCGCTTCCTCAGCCGGGTCCTGGCCGGCGACCGGCCGGTCGGCACGCCCGGCGTGCTGCGGCTGCTGGCCCGCTTCCCCGTGCTGCAGGGCCTGCCCGCCCGGTTGATCGGGATCGGCGTCCTGCCCGAGCACGCCCCGCCCCCCATCCCCTCGAGGAGGACACCATGCGGCGCACGGTCGACGGGCTGCTGATCTGGTTCGCGTTCTTCGGGCTGGCCGTCGGGGCCTGGCAGGCGCTCGCGCCCGCGTCGTTCTTCCACGACTTCCCCGGCTTCGGCCGGCACTGGGTCGACGTGGACGGCCCCTACAACGAGCACCTGCTGCTCGACGTCGGGCACGGCAACCTGGCCCTCGGGGTGGTGGCCCTCGTCGCCCTGCTGACCCGCGGGGTGTGGCTGGCCCGGGCGACCGGCCTCGCCGCCGTCGTGGCGAACCTGCCCCACCACCTGTACCACCAGCGGCACGTGCACGTGCTGGAGACGACCAGCGACGAGGTGCTGCAGACGGTGACCCTCAGCCTCGTCTCGGTGGCCGCCGTCCTGCTGGCGGTGCTGGCCTTCCGGCTCCCGGTGCACCCGGCCGGGACCACGGGCGGGGCTCCGGAGGCGCCGGCGCGCCAGGCGGCGGGTCGCCGGGTCCCCTAGCGTCCCCGGCGTGGGCACACGGGTGGTCGTGGTGGGCGGGGACGCCGCGGGCGCGAGCGCGGCGTCGCAGGCGCGCAAGCGGCAGCCGGACCTCGACGTCGTCATGTTCGAGCGGGGCCGGGCGACCTCGTACTCGGCGTGCGGCATCCCGTACTGGATCAGCGACGCGGTCGACAACGAGGCGGCGCTGATCGCCCGGACGCCGGAGCAGCACCGCGCCGCGGGCATCGACGTCCGGATGCGCACCGAGGTCGTCGGCATCGACCTCGACCGCCGGGTCGTGCACTGGCACGACCTCGAGGGCGGCAGCACCGGCATCGAGCCGTTCGACGAGCTGGTCTACGCGACCGGCAGCGTGCCGATGCGCCCGCCGGTGCCCGGGATCGACGCCGCCGGGGTCCACGGCGTCCAGGTGCTGGACGACGGCGAGGCGCTGCGGGCCGAGCTCGACAGCGGGCGGGTGCAGCGGGTGGTGGTGGTCGGCGGCGGCTACATCGGGCTGGAGATCGCGGAGGCCTGCCGGGTGCGTGGGCTGACGGTCACCGTCGTCGACCGCTCGGCGACCCCGGTGGGCACGTTCGACCCCGACATCGGGCAGTACATCGCCGACGCGGTGCGCCGGGAGGGCATCGAACTGGTGCTGTCGGACCCGGTGGCCGCCATCGACGTCGGGCCGGACGGGCGGGCCCGCGCCGTGGTGACCGCCGCCGGCCGGGAGCTGCCCGCGGACCTCGTCGTCCTCGGCCTCGGCGTGCGTCCCGACGTCCGCCTCGCCCAGGAGGCGGGCATCCCGCTGGGGATCTCCGGCGGGGTCGCCGTCGACGCGCGGATGCACACCCACGCCGAGGGCGTGTGGGCCGCCGGGGACTGCGTCGAGTCGCGGCACCGGCTCTCGGGCCAGCGGGTGGTCGTCGCGCTGGGCACGCACGCCAACAAGCAGGGGCGGGTGGTCGGCATCAACATCGGCGGCGGCTACGCGACCTTCCCCGGCGTCATCGGCACGGCCATCACCAAGATCTGCGAGGTGGAGGCCGCCCGCACCGGCCTCTCGACCGCCGAGGCCGAGGCCGCCGGGTACTCCTTCGTCACCGCGGCGGTCGACTCGACGACGAAGGCCGGCTACTTCCCCGGCGCCGAGCCCATCCGGATCAAGATGATCGCCGAGCGCCGCAACGGACGGCTGCTCGGCGCCCAGATCGTCGGCCGGCACCAGTCCGCGAAGCGGATCGACGCCCTGGCGATCTGCATCTGGAACGAGATGGGCGTCGACGAGATCCTCTCCCTCGACCTCTCCTACGCCCCGCCGTTCTCCCCGGTGTGGGACCCGGTGCTGATCGCCGCCCGCAAGGCCTTCGAGGCCGTGGAGGCCGACGTCCGCGAGCTGTGACGCCGGCCTCCACCCGCCCTGCCGGTCAGATCGGGTCGACGGCGTCGGCCTGCAGGCCGCGCTGACCCTGGCTGGCCTCGTACTCCACCCGCTGCCCCTCGTCGAGCGTGCGGAAGCCGCCCCGGTCGGGGATCGCGGAGAAGTGCACGAAGACGTCGGGGCCGCCGTCGTCGGGCTCGATGAACCCGAAGCCCTTGTCGGCGCTGAACCACTTCACCGTCCCGGTGGCGCGGTCGCCGCCACCGGAGCGGCGCGGCGCGGAGCGGTCGCCGCCCCGGTCGCCGCGCTCGGGCCGGTCGCCGCGCGGCCGCGACTCGCGGCCCTGGGGCGCCCCGCCCCGGCCGCGCTCCAGCGGCTGCACGAAGTCCGCCTGCAGGCCGCGCTGACCCTGGCTGGCCTCGTACTCGACCGGCTGGCCCTCCTCCAGGCTGCGGTAGCCGCCCTGGTCGGCGATCGCGGAGAAGTGCACGAAGACGTCGTCGCCGCCGTCGTCCGGCGCGATGAAGCCGAAGCCCTTCTCGGCGTTGAACCAGGAGACGGTGCCGGTGGCGCGCTGACCGCCGCCGGACCCCGACCGGCCGCCGTTGCGGCCTCCGCGGGACTCCTCCCGACCCCGGCCGTAGCCGGCGTCGTCGCGACCCCGGCCGTAGCCGGCGTCCTCCCGACCGCGGCCGTAGCCGGACTCCTCGCGCCGCGGCCGGCCGCCGCCGCCTCCGCCGGTCGGTCGCACCGTGTCGGCCTGCAGGCCGCGCTGACCCTGGCTGGCCTCGTACTCCACCCGCTGCCCCTCGTCCAGGCTGCGGAAGCCGCCCTGGTCGGGGATCGCGGAGAAGTGGACGAAGACGTCAGACCCTCCGTCGTCGGGCTCGATGAACCCGAACCCCTTCTCCGCGTCGAACCACTTGACCGTGCCCTGCGGCATCGTGTTGCTCCTGCACTCCTCGGCGTCGGCGGGTCCGTCCCGCCGGCCGTCGCCGCCGGTCCGGACCGGCGGCGCACCGCCTCCAGAGTGCCCTACGGGGACGACGGCGGTGCGCGCGCCGGTCACACCTCCACGAGCACCTCCGTCCCCGAGCCGCCGCGGCGGCACCCCCGCGCCGGTCAGGACTGGCCGGCGCCGGCCGGCTGCTGGCCGGCCTTCTCCTGCGCGTACCGGTCGGACGCCGCCTGGATCGCGGCGCCGTTCTTGGCGTCCAACTCGCTGTGCTTGCTGCGCGCCCACGCCTCGGCGGCGAGCAGCCGCTTCTGGGACGGCTGGAACGCCGGCATGACGTGGCGGGCGAAGAGCTCGAAGCTGCGCTGGGTGGCCTGCCAGTTCGCCCAGTCGTGCTGGAGCAGGATGTAGCAGCCGAACCCGCCGTCGGACTGGTCGACCAGCCGCTGGATCTGCTGGATCGCGTCGTCGGGCGTGCCCACGACGCCCCAGCCGCTGTCGTCGAGCCAGGCCAGCCGCTCGTCGAAGGTGTCGCCCGGGATGCGGACGGGCGGGAGCGCCAGTGTCTTCTGGGTGTACTCGACGAACGCGTCGAAGCCGTAGCGGATGTCCTCGACCGCCTGATCCCGCGTCTCGGCGAGGTGCATGGGGCCCATCAGCCGCCAGCGGGACCGGTCGGTGGGCCGGCCGGCGGCGGCCGCCTCGGCCTCGAGCACGTTCCAGTGGTGGGCGAGGACGTCGAAGCCCTCCTTGGTGGTCGCGCCGACCGAGAGCATGCCCAGCCCGTACTTGCCGGCCAGGGTGGGCCCGGTGGGGGAGGCGGTGGCGGCGACGGCGACCTCGAAGCACGGGTCCTGGTACGGGGCGAGCTGGCAGCGGGCGTCGACGAGCGTGTAGCGGTCGGTCGTCACCGACACCGGCTCGTCGGACAGCAGCAGGCGCAGCAGCACGTCGAGGTCCTCGTGCAGCGCCGGGCGCAGCTGGGCCGGCTCCAGGCCGATCATCGCGGCGTCCGTGGGGAGCGAGCCCGGACCGACGCCGAGCATGAGGCGGCCGCGCAGCAGGTGGTCGACGAGGATCGCGCGGTCGGCCACCCAGAGGGGGTTGTGGTACGGGATGGAGACCACGCCGGTTCCGAGCCGGATGGTGTGCGTGAGCGCTCCGACGTGGGCGATGAAGGTCAGCGGGTCGGCGATGATCTCCGTGGCGGCCGAGTGGTGCTCGCCGATCCACGCCTCGTCGTACCCCAGCCGGTCCAGCAACTGGATCGTCTCGACGTCGCGCTGCAGCGAGGTCGTCGGGTTCTGGGTGGGCGGGCTGTTGAACGGCGGCATGAAGATGCCGAAGCGCATCTTGTTCACGGGGCGGGCTCCTTCTGGTTCGACGGTGGACCAGGGCGCAGCCGGGCCGGCTGCGGGTCGGGGGCTGCGCGGTGGGCGAGCGGGAGCGCCGCGAGCTGCTGGAACAGCGGCGCCGGCTGCGACCCCGGCGAGTATGTCCCACGTCACACCGGGTCGGAGTGTGCGGTTCGCGGACACCCGGCGGAGTCGCGGCCGGTCAGCCCAGCGGCGGCAGGGGAGCGGAGCCGTCGACGATGGCGCGGGCCCGGGCCAGGATGGCCGGCTCGCGCCGGGTGTCGGTGAGCACGTAGAACCGCTGCGACCGGATGGCGTCGACGACCAGCCCGGCCACCTCTGCGGGCGGCCGGCCGGCGTCCACCAGCCCGGCCATGTGCTCGACCGACGCCTGCTCGGCCGGGCCGGACCCGGCCGACGGGCCCGCGGTGGCCGGCCGGTTGCGATCGGAGGTGGCGATGTTGGTGCGCACGGCGCTCGGGCACAGCACCGTCACTCCGACCGGGGCCCCGGCCTCCCGCAGCTGGGAGTGCAGGGCCTCCGACAGCGCGACGACGGTGTGCTTGGACGGGCCGTAGATGCCCAGGGTGCCCGCGAACAGCCCGAAGATCGACGCGGTGTTCACGACGTGCCCGGCGTCCTGCTCGAGCAGCACCGGAACGAACGCGCGGATGCCGTGCAGGACGCCCCACACGTTGACGCCCATCACCCACTCGAGGTCGCCGCGCGACGCCGTCCACACCGGCCCGTGCGGCCCGCCGACGCCGGCGTTGTTGCACAGCACGTGCACCGCGCCGTAGGTGGTGAGCGCGGCGTCCCGCAGCGCCTCGACCGACGCCTCGTCGGCGACGTCGGTGACCACGGGCAGGACGTCGGCCCCGTGCTGCCGGAGCGCGTCGGCCGCCGCGGCGAGCGCGGGCTCCTCGACGTCGGCCATGACCACGCGCATGCCCTCGGCGGCGAACCGCTCGCTCAGCGCCAGCCCGATGCCGCTGGCGGCGCCAGTCACGACGGCGACCCGGCCCGGGGCGACGACGTCGGTCACGACGGGTCCGCGGTCAGCTGGGCGTGCAGGCCGTGCAGGTCGGCGACCGCCCAGTGCTCGGTGATCCGGCCCTCGACGACGGTGACGATGTCGATGACCGGCCAGCTGACCCGGCGTCCGGTCGCGGGGACGCCCAGGTACTCGCCGCGGTGGGTGCCGGAGAAGGTCTGCCGGGTGACCACCTTGTCGCCGTCGGCGAGCATGTCGTCGACGGTCACCGCCAGGTCGGGGAAGGCGGTGCGCCGCGCCCGGAACAGCGCCGGCCCACCCTCCGGTCCGCGCGGCGCCCCGGGCGGCGCGGAGTGGTTGACGAAGTCCGGCGACCGCAGCTGCGCGGCGACCGCCTCGTCCCCGCTGTTCTTGAACTCCTCGACGAACCGCCGGACGACGGCCTTGTTCTCCTCGGTGGTCACGCGCGCTCCTCGTGCGGTCGGGCGGGGGGGGGGGGCGACCAGCCCCTCCCGGGCCGGCGGTGGCCCCGGCGAGGCCGCTTCCAGCCCCCGGGAAGGCCGGCGGAGGAGGCAACGCCGTGTGACGGTTGACACACCGGCCGTCCGGCAGTTGGGATCGGGGCCACAGCGGACAGTTGTCCGCGTTCCCGCCACCCCGAGACGAGGCCTCCATGACTGCTGCCGCGACGACACCCCGCCCCGCGGAAGGGCCGGCCGTCGCGGTCGACGTCCTCGTGGTCGGCTCCGGGCCGGCCGGCGCCTCCGCGGCGCTGTTCCTGGCCACGTACGGCACCGACACCCTGCTGGTCACCAAGTACGGCCGGCTCTCCGACACCCCGCGGGCGCACATCACCAACCAGCGCACGATGGAGACGCTGCGCGACGCGGGCATCGAGGACCGGCTGATGCGTGAGGCGACGCCCTGGCAGTACATGGGCAACACGACCTTCTGCACCAGCCTGGCCGGCGAGGAGCTGGGCCGGATCCCGTCGTGGGGCACCGACACCGTCCGGCACGCCGACTACGAGCTCGCCAGCCCGTGCGCGATGGTCGACGCCCCGCAGACGATCACCGAGCCGATCCTCGTCCAGGCCGCGCAGGAGCGCGGCGCGCGGATCCGCTTCGACACCGAGTACGTCTCCTCCGTGCAGGACGCCGACGGCGTGACGACGACGCTCCGGGACCGGCTGAGCGGCGCCGAGTACACCGTCCGTTCGCGGTACCTCGTCGGGGCCGACGGTGCGCGCAGCAAGGTCGCGGCCGACCTGGACCTGCCCTTCGAGGGCCCCGGGGCCGTCGCCGGCGCGCTGAGCATCGTGTTCGAGGCCGACCTCTCCCACCTGGTCGCGCACCGGCCGTCGGTCCTCTACTGGATGCTGCAGCCGGGGGCCGAGCGGGAGGGCGTCGGTCTGGGCGTGCTGCGCATGATCAAGCCCTGGCACGAGTGGATGCTCATGTGGGGCTACGAGGTCGCCGCGGGGCCGCCCGACCTCAGCGACGAGATGGTGCGGGAGCTCGCGGTCGCGCTCGTCGGTACCGACGACTTCGAGATGCACGTGACGTCCCGGTCGCCGTGGACGGTGAACCACCACTTCGCGACGACGATCGCCCGTGGCCGGGTCTTCTGCGCCGGCGACGCGGTCCACCGGCACCCGCCGACCAACGGGCTGGGCTCCAACACCTCCATCCAGGACTCCTACAACCTGGCGTGGAAGCTCGCGCACGTCGTCGCCGGGACGGCGGACCCGTCGCTGCTCGACAGCTACGACGCCGAGCGCGCGCCGATCGCGCGGCAGATCGTCGAGCGGGCCAACCAGAGCATCGCCGACACCGGGAAGATCCTCACCGCCCTCGACCTGGAGCACACCCAGGCCGACCACCTCGAGGAACAGCTGGCCCTGTGGAAGTCGCCCGGTCCGGCGGGGGAGAAGATCCGGACGGCGTTGCGCGAGGCGATCGCCTACAAGGCCTACGAGTTCGACGCCCACGGGGTCGAGCACAACCAGCGGTACGCCTCGTCGGCGGTCGTCCCCGACGGGACGCCGATGCCCGAGTACCGCCGGGACCCGGTGCTGTACGCCCAGGCCACCACCTGGCCCGGCGCCAAGATCCCGCACACCTGGGTCACCGTCGGCGGCCGACGGACGTCGACCCTCGACCTGGTGGGGCGCGGCCGGTTCGGCGTGGTCACCGGGATCGGTGGCGAGGCCTGGCTGGAGGCCGCCGCGGAGCTGGGCGCCGAGCTCGGGCTGACCTTCACCCCGGTCTCCATCGGCCCCGGCCGGCCGGTCGAGGACCCGTACGGCACCTGGGCCGACCTCCGCGAGATCGAGGACGCCGGCGTCCTCCTGGTGCGCCCGGACCTCTACGTCGCGGCCCGGCACCTCGGCGCACCGGCCTCGGCCGCCGAGGCCCGGGACTGGCTGGGCGGGGCGCTGCGCCGCGTCCTGGGACGCGGCTGACCCGGCCGCCCGGTACGGCCTCGCGTCAGCGGCCGTACCGGGCGGCGAACTCCCCGGGGCGCATCCCGGTCACCCGCACGAAGTCGCGGGTGAGGTGCGGCTGGTCGGCGTACCTGAGCAGCGCGGCGACCTCGCCCACCGTCGTGTCGCCGTCCCGCAGCCGCCCGGCCGCCTCCTGCAGCCGGCGCCGCTGGATCAGCCACTTCGGGGTCAGGCCGAGCCGCCGGTGCACCAGCCGCTGCAGCGCCCGCTCCGAGAGCCCGAACTCCGCGCACACCTGGGCCACCCGGACGACGTCCTGGTCGGACTCCACGAACGCCACCACCCGGTTGACCAGCTCGCCCTCGGCGTCGACGGGCAGCAGTGGGCGCAGGGCGTCGGCGAAGGCGGACACCGCGGCCCGGTGGGCGCCGGGGGAGTGCGGGTCGCCGGCCATCGCCGGGCGCACCCGCTCGACCAGGCGGTCGCCGTCGGACCCCAGCACGTCGGCCAGCTCCGCGTGCCGGTCGGTGTAGGCGGCCATGGAACCGCGCGCGACCAGGGAGCCGGCCGCCGGGGCGCACAGGACGCCGACCGCCCACCCGTCCCCGGTCAGGACGGTCGTGGACAGCCCGGAGGCGACCCCGTAGAAGCGGGCGTAGCCGGAGGCCACGACGAGCAGGGCCACCGGGTACTGCAGCACCTTCTGCGGAGCCTCCCGGCCGGGCGGCACCGACCACACCGGGATCCAGAACCGCTGCACCAGCCCCTCGAAGCCGGGGTCGGGGTCGTACCGGTGGATGACGTGCGAGGCGTCGTCCGGGTCCCTGAGGTGGGCCCGCTCGATCCGGTCGCTGTCGGCTTTCATCAAGACCCATCCTGACCCGGCTGCCTACGGTGCGGGCATGACCACCACCGCCGCCCTGTACGAGTCCGTGAACCGACCGCTGAGCGCCGTCCTCGACGCCGTACCGCAGGACGCGTGGGGGGAGGACTCGCCGTGCGCCGGCTGGACGGCGCGCGACGTCGTCCGCCACCTGGTCACCACCCAGCGCGAGTTCCTCGCCCGGCACGGCGTCGACCTGGGGGAGGAGCCGGACGTCGACAGAGACCCGGCCGCCGCCTGGCGGGAGCACGCCCGGCGGGTGCTCGCGGCGGTGTCCGACGAGGCCGTCGCCGGGCGCGGGTTCGACGGGTTCTTCGGCCCGACGACGGTGGGTGCGGCGCTCGAGCAGTTCTACGTGTGGGACATGGTGGTGCACCGCTGGGACGTGGCGCGGGCGACCGGCGGGGACACCGGCCTCTCCGAGGCCGAGCTCGACCGGGTGGAGCGCGGGGCCGACGCCTTCGGCGAGGCCCTCTACTCGGAGGGCGTCTGCCGGCCGGCGGTCGAGGCACCCGCCGGGGCGGACCGGGCGGTGCGCACGCTCGCCCGGCTCGGGCGGGGCTGAGGGGCTGCTCAGCGCAGGTGCGTGGCCAGCCGCACGGTGACGCCGCAGGCGTCCTGGGTGATGTCGACGTGGTCGCACAGCTGGCGGGCCAGCCAGAGGCCCATGCCCCCGCGGGAGAGGTCCTCGCCGTGTGCGGGGCCGTAGCCGGCGAAGGGGTCGTCGAAGCCGGGCCCGCGGTCGCGGATGCGGCAGACCACGGTGCCCTCCGACGCCCACAGGCTCAGGTCCACCGGCGGGCCGCCGTGCCGCGCCGCGTTGGAGAGCATCTCGTCGGTCGCCAGGAGGAAGTCGTCGACCAGGTCGCGGTGGCCGCGCACCGTGGCCAGCTCGGCGGCGACGGCGTGCCGCAGCGCGATGAAGTCGGCGACGTCGCGCACGTCCAGCCGCGGGGGCGTCTCCTCCAGCGGCTCCGGCAGCACGGGGAGCTCCCGCAGGTACCGCGCGGGCTCGACGAAGTCCGGGTTGGGTGCGTAGCCCGTGGCGGTCGCGAGCACCGGGTGGGTGGCCAGGGCGGCGGCCAGCACCGGGTCGGGCAGCTGCTGGGTGTCGAAGACGCAGGTCCCCGAGATCGGCCAGGGGGACAACGCCTCGTTGAGGACCGCCTCGTAGCGCTGCCACTCCAACCGGTCCCGCTCGGTGCGCCCGAAGTCGATCTCGCCCACGACGCGGATCCGGGCCGCCCCCTCGGCCACGAAGCGGTCGGCGAGCCGGCGGAACGCGGTGATCGCCGTCGCGGTGCGCCGGTCGTAGGTGTCGGCCCGCGGGACCAGGTGCACGCCGGGGGCCGCGTCCACCGCCTCGAGGAGGGCGTCGGCGGTACGGGTCCCGGTGGCGAGGACGACCGGCTCACCGGCGGCCAGGCCGGCCCGGACGAACGGCGCGGCGGCCGTGACCAGCTCGTCCAGCGAGTCGTAGAGGAGGGCGGCGTGCGTGTAGGCGTCGGCCGGGCCGTCCCCCGTGCGCGCCGCGGTGTCCACTGCCGCCCCTCTCCGAGCCTCGACCGTCCGGTATCCGCCCACGGTAGCCAGGGTCGCGGCTGCCCCGCCCGGTGACACCGGGCGACGCCGGACACCCCCGGGGCGATTGCCGGGGGACGGCGGCCCCCTCATGCTGCGGGGAGCGGCTCGGGAGCGGAGATCGGGATGGACCCCTCGCTGGTGCTCGCCGACGCGGCGGAGAACCTGTACCCGGCGCGGATGCAGATGGCGGTGTCGCTCGGCTGGCACATCGTCTTCGCCTGCTTCGGCATCGCCTTCCCGCTGCTCACCGTGGTCACCGAGTGGCGTGGGCACCGGCGGGGCGACGCGGACCTCCTCGGCCTGGCGCGCACCTGGGCCCGGGCGATGGGCGTGCTGTTCGCCGCCGGCGCGGTGTCGGGGACGCTGCTGTCGTTCGAGATGGGCATCCTCTGGCCGGTCCTCATGGACCGCTTCGGCGAGGTCTACGGCTTCCCGTTCGTGCTGGAGGGTTTCGCCTTCTTCATCGAGGCGATCTTCGTGGGCGTCTACCTGTTCGGCTGGGACCGGCTCTCGCCGCGGGCGCACGTGCTGAGCGCGGTGCCGATGATCGTCTCCGGCATGGCCGGCGCCTTCTTCGTCGTGGCCGCGAACGCGTGGATGAACAACCCCACCGGGTTCCGGCTGGACGAGGAGGGGCAGGTGGTCGACGCCCGGCCGTGGGCGGCGATGTTCGGGCCGTCGACCTGGCCGCAGGTCACGCACATGCTGCTGGCCGCCTACATGGTCACCGGCTTCACCGTCGCCTCGGTCTACGCCGTCGGGATGCTGCGCGGCCGCCGCGAGCGCCGGCACCGCATGGGTCTGCTGATCCCGCTCGCCGTCGCCGCGGTCCTCACGCCGGTCCAGATCGGGGTCGGGGACTGGATCGCCAACGTCGTCGCCGACAACCAGCCGGCCAAGCTGGCGGCGATGGAGGCCCAGTTCGAGACGAGGGCCGGCGCCCCGCTCTCGGTCGGCGGTCTCTACGTCGACGGCGAGCTGCGCTGGGCACTGGAGATCCCGAACGGGCTGTCGCTGCTGGTGCACCACGACCCCGACGGCGTCGTCCTCGGGCTGGAGGAGTTCCCGGCGGACGAGCGGCCGCCGGTGAACGTGGTGCACCTGGCCTTCGACGTCATGGTGTCCCTCGGCTTCGCGCTGCTGCTCGTGGCGGCCTGGTCCGGCTGGAGCTGGCGGCGGCGCCGGCGCCTGCCGGAGACCCCGTGGTTCCTGCGGGCGGTCGCGGTGTCCGGAGCGGCCGCCGTCGTGGCCATGGAGGCCGGCTGGATCGTCACCGAGGTGGGCCGCCAGCCCTGGATCGTGTACGGCGTGCTGCGCACCGCCGACGCGGTCAGCCCGGCGCCCGGCCTGTTCGCGGGGTTCTACGCCGTGGTGGCGGTCTACCTGGTGCTCACCGTGCTGACCGCCGTCGTGCTCCGGCGGCTGGCGCACCGCGCCGACACCCCCGCGCCGCAGGAGGCCGACGCCCGGCCACCGGATCCGCACAGCGGTGAGGTGGCCCTGCGATGACGATCGCGGAGGCGGTGCTCAGCACCATGTTCGTCGGCCTGGTCGCCTACGGCCTCTTCGGCGGGGCGGACTTCGGCGCCGGCATCTGGGACCTGCTGGCCGGGGGCACCCGGCGCGGCGCCCCTCAGCGGGACCTCATCGAGCGGTCCATAGCGCCGATCTGGGAGGCCAACCACGTCTGGCTGGTCTTCGTGCTCGTCGTCCTGTGGACGGCGTTCTCCGGGGCGTTCGCCGCCGTGGTGAGCACCCTCTACATCCCGCTGACCCTGGCCGCGTTCGGGATGATCGCCCGCGGGTCGGCGTTCGCCTTCCGCAAGAGCGTCACCACGCTCGGCCTGCGCCGGGCCCTGGGCGCCGGGTTCGCGTTCTCCTCCCTGGTGACCCCGTACTTCCTGGGCGCCGTGGTCGGTGGGGTGGCCTCGGGGCGGGTGCCGGCCGGCATCGCGGCCGGGGACGTGGTGACCAGCTGGGTGAACCCGACCTCGGTGCTGGGCGGCGTCCTCGCGGTGCTGGTCTGTGCCTACCTGGCCGCGGTGTTCCTCTGCGCGGACGCCCGTCGCGAGGGGGCCGACGACCTGGCCGCCGCGTTCCGGCTGCGCGCGCTGGGGACGGCGGCGCTGACCGGCCTGACCGGCATCGCCGGGATGTTCGTGCTCCGGGCGGACGCGCCCGTGCTGTTCGAGGGCCTCACCGGCCGGGCGCTCCCCGTCGTCGTCGTGTCGGTGCTGGCCGGGCTGGCCGCGCTCGGGCTGCTGGCGACGCGGCGCTACGTGCCCGCGCGGGCCGCCTCGGCCCTGGCCGTCACGGCGATCCTCGTCGGCTGGGCGGTCGCCCAGTACCCGTACGTGCTGCTGCCGGAGCTGACGATCGAGGAGGCCGCGCGCGGCCGGGCGACGCTCGTGGCGGTGCTCGTCGCGCTGCTCGGAGGGGCGCTGGTCCTGCTGCCGGCGCTGGCCTACCTCTACGTGCTGTTCCAGCGGCCCGCCCGCCAGGATTAGCCGGCGCCCGGACGGGACAGGAAGGGCCGGGCTGTCCGGACCGGCTGCGAGGTCGCAACCCGCCGGTCCCGCCCCCGTGGCGGGCCGACCTGGTGCACCAGCCGCTCGACCGCGGCGGCCCGGCCCCGGCGATGAGTTCGGCGCCGCCCGGCCGTCTGCCCGGTGTGACCCGCCCCGGAGCCTCCGCCGTCGCCCGCCGTCGTCCCCGCGTCGCCCACCTCGACGACGTCCGGGACGAGCGGCTGTCCCTCGCCGACCTGCTCGACACCCTCTCCGCCGAGGAGTGGGCCACGCCGTCGCTGTGCGCGGGGTGGACGGTGCACGACGTCGTCGCGCACCTCACCCTGTCGCCGCAGCAGCGGATCTGGCCGACGCTGGTGCGCGTGGCCCGGACCCGGGGCGACTTCGACCGGGCGGAGGCGGAGTGGGCGCGCGAGCGCGCCGCCCGTTACCGGCCCGCCGAGCTCGTCGGGCAGCTGCGCGCGACCGCCGGGGTGGACTCCCGGCTGCGGCTGAGCGGTCCGCTGGACCCGCTGGTCGACATCCTGGTGCACGGCCAGGACGTCGCCCGGCCGCTGTGCCGGCCCCGCGAGGTGCCGGCCCGGCGGGCGCTGCCCGCGCTGCGGCACGTGTGGTCCAGCGCCTTCTACCGCCGGCCCGACCGGCGCTTCCGCGGCCTCCGGCTGGTCGCCACGGACGCGGACTGGTCGGCGGGGGAGGGCTCTCGGGAGGTCCGCGGTCCGGTCGGGGACCTGTTGCTGCTGGCCACCAACCGCCCGGCCGCGCTGCCGGGGCTCACCGGCCCGGGCGTGGCGGAGGCCGCCGCCCGGCTGGCGTGAGTCTCAGCGCGCCGGCGTCGCGGCGGCCGCGGGCGCGAGCACCCGGCCGACGACCACCACGCCGACCCCGGCGAGGACGACGGTCAGCAGGGCCACCCGCAGGCTGCTGGCGTCGGCCAGCACGCCGACCAGCGGCGGGGAGAGCAGGAAGCCGATCCGCAGCAGCCAGTTGATCACCGTCAGCCCCAGGCCGGCGGGCAGCCCGGGGAGCTCGTCGGCGGCGGCGTACACGGCCGGCACCAGCGTCGCCACCCCCAGGCCGGCCAGGGCGAACCCGACCAGCGCGGTCGGGAGGGACGGGAACGCCAGCGCCCCGCCCATCCCGGCGGCGATGAGCGCCCCACCCAGCCGCGCCACCCGGCGCTGCCCGAACCGGTCGACGACGCGGTCGCCGGTGAGCCGCCCGACGGTCATCGCCACGGAGAGGGCCACGAACCCGAGACCGGCCGCGGCCGCGCCGGCCCCCAGCTCGCCGCGCAGGTAGAGCGCGCTCCAGGACGAGCCCGCGTCCTCGACGAAGGCGCCGCACGCCGCCAGCACGCCCAGCGCCGCGAGGGCCGGGAGGGCGTCGCGGCGGCGGAGGCGCCGGCCGTCCACGTGGGTGGCCGGCGGCGTCCGGTCGTCGTCGTCCGGGCCCGGCAGCAGCGCCCGGTACCCGAGCAGCGCCAGGGCGGCCGACACCACCGCCGACCCGGCGAGGTGCACGCCCAGGGGGATGCCCAGCCCGGCCGCGGCCGAGCCGAGCAGGCCGCCCGCGACCGCGCCGATGCTCCAGACGCCGTGGAAGGCGTTGAGGATCGACCGGTCGTAGCGGCGCTGCACCCGCAGACCGTGGGCGTTCTGCGCCACGTCGACGACGGCGTCCAGCGCGCCGGCGACGAGCAGCACGGCGGCCAGCGCCGGCCAGGAGGGAGCGACGGCGGTCCCGGCGACGGCGGCGGCGAGCAGCACCAGCCCGCCGGACGCCACCCGGCCGGAGCCGAGCCGGCGGATCAGCCACGCCGAGGAGAGCGCGGCCAGCAGGGCGCCGAGCGGCAGCGCCGCCAGCGCCGCGCCCAGGGAGCCGTTGGAGAGCCCGAGCCGCTCCTTGACCTCGGGCAACCGCGGCACGAGGTTGGCGTAGAGGACGGCGTTGAGGAAGAAGCACAGGCCGACGGCCAGGCGCGCCCGGCGCAGCGCCGGATCGGCCGACTCCGGGCGGCGCACGCCGAGCCCGCTCACCGCCCGAGGTGCGCGCGGATCGCCGCGACGACCATGCGGTGGTCGTCGAGCTGGGGCAGCCCGGAGACGACGACGGCGCCGACCGGGCCCACCGACCGGACGAGGACGGGGAAGGCGCCGCCGTGCGCGGCGTACCGCGAGGGGTCGAGGCCGAACTCCTCCTCGAACGTGGTGCCGCGTTCGATCGAGGCCTGCCGCACGTAGAGGCTGCTGTGGCCGAAGCGGTGCACCACCCGCGTCTTGCGCTCGATCCACTCGTCGTTGTCGGGGGTCGCGCCGGGAAGGGCCGCGGAGAACAGCCGGTGGCCGTTGCGGACGACCGCGACCGCGACCGGTGCGTCGACCCGGCGGGCGGCCGCGACGAGGGCCGAGCCGAGGTCCCAGGCGTCGTCGTTGGTGAAGCTGGTGAACCGCAGGTCCTGCTCCTCGGCGGCGAGCTCGGCGAGCGGGGGGAAGACGTCGGCCATGCGCCCTTCCTACCCGGGCGGTCCGACCGACTGTCGGCGCGCCCAACGGGTAGGGCTGGGAGCACGGAGCGGGCAGGGGTGGGCCATGGGCATGACCGAACGGCTGGACCGGTACCAGCGGCGCCACCCGGGCGCCGGCTTCCCCATCGCGGTGCTCTACAAGTTCCTCGACGACGACGGCCACTTCCTCGCCGCCCTCATCACCTACTACGGCTTCCTCGCGCTGTTCCCGGTGCTGCTCCTGCTGGCCACCGTCCTCGGCCTGGTGCTGGCCGGGAACCCGGAGCTCCAGGCACAGCTGCTGGACTCCGCGCTGGCCGAGTTCCCCGTCATCGGCGAGCAGCTGGGCACGCCCGAGCGGCTCGGCGGCGGCTTCACCGGCGTGGTGGTCGGCGGTCTCGTCGCGCTCTACGGCGCGCTGGGGCTGGGGCAGGCGATGCAGCACACCATGAACACCGTCTGGTCCGTGCCCCGGCACAGCCGCCCCGACCCGCTCACCTCCCGGGGACGCAGCCTGCTGCTGCTGTGCACCCTCGGCGTGCTGGTGCTGGCCAGCACGGTGCTCTCCGCGGTGGGCAGCGGCGCGGCCGCCTACGGCGGTGGCTTCAGCGGGCTCCTGCACGTGCTGATCACCGTCGTCTCGGTGCTGGTGAACGCCGCGGTCTTCGTGCTCGGCTTCCGGATCACCACCGCCCGCCGGCTCACCGCCCGGCAGGTGCTCCCGGGCGCGCTGGGCGCGGCCGTGCTGTGGCAGCTGCTCCAGTCCTTCGGCGGGGTCTACGTCGCCCGGGTGGTGGCCAACGCCAGCGCCGTCGACGCGGTGTTCGCCCTGGTGCTGGGTCTGATCGCCTTCATCTACCTGGCCTCGACCGCGCTCGTGCTCTGCGCCGAGGTGAACGTCGTCCGCGTCGACCGGCTGCACCCGCGGGCGCTGCTCACCCCGTTCGTCGACCACGACGACCTCACCGAGGGTGACGAGCGGGTCTACTCCGGGGCGGCCCGCGCCCAGCGGGCGGTGCGGCACCAGCGGGTCGACGTCTCGTTCGAGGGGAGGACGGGCGACGCGGACGAGCCGGCCGGCGAGGGGCCCGCGGACGAGGGTGCCGGCGCCGTCGACGAGTCCGGGCCGCGGCGGTGAGCCCGCCCTGGCTCAGACGAAGGTCACGCCGCCGTCGACGACGACCGTCTGCCCGGTGATGAAGCCGCTGTCGCGGGAGCACAGGAACGAGACGGCCGGGCAGAGGTCGCCCGGGACCATGCCGCGCGGCACCGCCCGTCCCTGCGCGGCGGTGGCCACGTAGGACGGGTCGTTGAGGGTGAACGTCGCCTCGGTCTCCACCAGCCCCGGCGCGATCGCGTTCACCGTGATCCCGTCGCGGCCCACCTCGCGGGCCACGCTGCGGGTCAGGGCGATGACCGCGCCCTTGGAGGCGGTGTAGTGCGCGAACCAGGGCACGCCCATGTGCACCGTCGCGGAGGCGATGTTGACGATCCGGCCGTGGCCCTGCGCCTTCATCGCGGGGTGGACCGCGCGCATGCCCAGCCACACCCCGCGGGCGTTGACGGCCAGGACCCGGTCCCACTCGGTGACGGAGATCTCGGTGAACGGGACCTTGGCACCCAGCCCCTGGTAGACCGCCGCGTTGTTGACCAGCGCGTCGACCCGGCCGTGCTGCTCGAGGACGGCGGCGACCAGGCGGGTCCAGGTGGCCTCGTCGCTCACGTCGGTCGGCACGGCGCTCACCGCCCGGCCCTCGGCGGTCAGCTCCTCGACCAGCGGCGCCGCGTCGACGACGTCGGCCACGACGACGGCCGCCCCCTGCCGCGCGAGGGAGCGGGACAGCTCGGCGCCGATGCCGCGGGCGCCGCCGGTGACCACGACCACCGTGCCCGGCTCGACGGTGTTCACCGGTGCCATTCCGCGCGCTGCCCCGCGGCCGCGCCGTCCCGCGCCAGGGCCGCCCGGACCGAGGGGACCACCTCGTCGCGGAACAGCCGCACCGAGTCGAGGACCGGCGCCAGCTCCAGCGACCCCCAGGCGAAGGCGCCGGCGAGGTGGTTGATCTCGCCGATCGACACCGCCTCGGTCACCTGGGCGGCGACCGTCTCCGGCGACCCGACGAACAGCTTGCGCTCGGCGACGAGCCGGTCGAAGTCCACCGGCCCGGTGAAGCGCTCGTCGCCGGCCTTGCGCCACAGGTGCGTGAAGCTCGCGTGGTGGTCGGCGAACGCCGGCCGTGCGAGCGCCAGCGCCTCGTCGTCCGTCGGGGCGACCAGCACGTGGCGCAGCATGCCGAACCGCGGCGTCCGGCCCGGCAGCGCGTACCGGACCCCGCCCCGGGCGGCCGACTCGCGGTACCGCGCGGCGAACACCCGGCTCTGCTCGCGGACGACCTCCAGCGGCGGCGAGGTGAAGGCGAACCCGAACAGGACGTTGTAGCCCTCGTCCCCGAGCCGCGGGATCGAGGCGGCGTTCGACGTCGGGTACCACAGCGGCGGGTGCGGCCGCTGGACGACCGGCACCTGCAGCTCCACCGGCTCCGCCGCCGACCCGCTCGACGACGGCCGGCGGAACACCCCGGTCTCCAGCGCCGCCACCACCGCGGGGAAGAACTCCTCGAACCGCTGCGCGGTGTCCTCCCTCGTCAGCCCGTACATGGCCGCCTCGATCGGCGAGGAGCCCTTGCCGACGCCGACGTCGAGCCGGCCGTGGCTGAGCTGGTCGAGCATGCAGATCTCCTGCACCAGCCGCAGCGGGTCGTAGAGCGGGACGATGAACGTCGTCGGCGCGAGCCGGATCCGCTCGGTGACCCGCGCCGCGGCCGCGAGGAACACCGCCGGCGAGGGGGAGAGCCCCAGCGGCGTGCCGTGGTGCTCGGCCAGGTGGTAGGTGCTGAAGCCGCCGCCGCGGTCGGCCTCGGCGAGCACCCGCAGCCGGTCGTCGTAGACCTCCGCCACCGACCGTCCCGGGCGGGCGTCCACCCAGTCGAAGAGCCCGAACTCCAGGTCCACCCCGTCGCTCACGACCGCTCCTCCGCTCCTGGGGCGGCGTGCTGCGGGGTCGGTCGGTGCATGCGGTCCTCCTCGTCGGGGCCGGCGGGCGGCCCGCCCAGTCAGCCGCAGCCGCCGCCGTCCGGCAACCGCGCCGGGGGAGCTCGCCGCCCTGGCCGCCGGCACCGGCACGAACCGCGGATGTGACCTGGGTCTCCGTTTGACGGCGCCGGACGACGGCGGGAGGCTGCGGTCGTACCGAAGCCGGAGACCACGGTCACATCCAGGGACCGCCTCCGACCTGGCACGATTCGGCGGGACGCCCGTCGCTGGAGGAGGCTCCGTGACAGCCACACAACCCCGCCCGACGCGGGCAGGGGACAAGCTGGAGGGCCGGGTCGCGTTCGTGACCGGCGGCACCCGGGGGATCGGCGCGGCGATCTGCCGCAGCTTCGCGGGGCAGGGCGCGGCGATCGCGGCCGGCTACAGCGGCAACCAGCAGGCCGCCGAGCAGTTCTGCAAGGACATCGGCTCCAGCCACCCGGACAGCCGCACGACGGTCCACCGGGGCGACATCGGGTCGGCCGAGGACTGCCGGCGCACCATCGCCGAGGTGATCGAGCAGCACGGCCGGCTCGACATCCTGGTCAACAACGCCGGCATCACCGCCGACAAGACCGTCCTCAAGATGACCGACGACGACTGGCGCCGGGTCATCGACGTCAACCTGTCCGGGGCCTTCTACCTCTCGCAGGCGGCGCTGGAGCACATGCTCGACCGCGGCACCGGGCGGATCGTCATGGTCTCCTCGGTCATCGGCGAGACCGGCGGCATCGGTCAGGCCAACTACTCGTCGGCCAAGGCCGGCCTGTTCGGGCTGACGAAGACCCTCGCCCGCGAGGCCGCGATGCAGGTCCAGCGGAAGGGTCTCACCGACGGCATCGGCGTCACGATCAACGCCGTCACCCCGGGATACACGGCGACCGAGATGCTCGAGACCGTTCCCGAGAAGGTGCTCGACGGCCTGAAGGCCAGGATCCCGCTGGGCCGGCTCGGCCTGCCGGAGGAGGTGGCCCGGGTGGTGCACTTCCTGTCCGCGGACGCCTCCGGCTACATCACCGGCCAGGTCTGGGGCGTCAACGGGGGCCTGGACATGTAGCCGGGCCGGGCGCCGTCTCGCCGACGGCAGCCCCGCCGACCGAACCGACTCAGGAGGGGTGCCCCCAGGTGTTCAGCCGCATCGCCGTCGTCAACCGGGGCGAGCCCGCCATGCGGCTCGTCCGTGCCGTCCGGGAGCTCGATGCCGAGCACGGGACACGGACCCGGGTGATCGCCCTCTACACCGAGGCCGAGCGGCGGGCAGGTTTCGTGCGCGCCGCCGACGAGGGCGTCCTGCTGCGCGAGACCGGCGCCGGCAACCCCTACCTCGACCACCAGGAACTGGCCCGGGCGCTGCGCACCAGCGGCGCCGACGCGGCGTGGGTCGGCTGGGGCTTCGTCGCCGAGGACCCGGCGTTCGCCGAGCTGTGCGCCGAGCTCGGCGTCACCTTCATCGGTCCGCCCCCGGAGTCGATGCGGCTGCTCGGGGCCAAGATCGAGGCCAAGGTGCTGGCCGAGAAGACCGGCGTGCCGGTGGCTCCGTGGAGCGGCGGTGCGGTCGAGACGCTGGACGACGGCCGCCGGCACGCGAGCACCATCGGCTACCCGCTGATCGTCAAGGCGCGCAGCGGCGGCGGTGGCCGCGGGATCCGCGTGGTCCGGTCCGAGGCGGAGCTGGAGGAGGCGCTCACCCGCACCCAGGGCGAGGCGCAGCGCACCTTCGGCGACCCGGTCGTGTTCATGGAGCGGCTGGTCGAGGGCGGCCGGCACGTCGAGGTGCAGGTCATCGCCGACCAGCACGGCACGGTGTGGGCTCCGGGCGTGCGGGACTGCTCGGTGCAGCGCCGCAACCAGAAGGTGCTGGAGGAGTCGAGCTCGCCGGCGCTGCGACCGGAGCAGTCGGCCGCGCTGAAGTCGTCGGCGACGGCGCTGGTCAAGGCGGCCGGCTACGTCGGGGCCGGCACGGTGGAGTTCCTCTACCAGCCGGAGGAGGAGCTGTTCACCTTCCTCGAGGTGAACACCCGGCTGCAGGTCGAGCACCCGGTGACCGAGGAGGTCACCGGCCTGGACATCGTCAAGCTGCAGCTGCACGTCGCCGCCGGTGGCCGGCTCGAGGGCGAGCCGCCGCAGGAGAACGGCCACGCGATCGAGGTGCGGCTCAACGCCGAGGACGCCGAGGCCGGCTTCGCCCCCGCGCCCGGCCGGGTGGAGCTGATGCGGCTGCCCACCGGTCCGGGGATCCGGGTGGACACGGGCATCGGCGTCGGCGACGTCATCCCGCCGGCCTACGACTCGATGGTCGCCAAGGTGATCGCCTGGGGCCGGGACCGGCCCGAGGCGCTGGCCCGGCTGCGCTGCGCCCTGCGGGAGACCACCGTCGTCCTCAGCGGCGGCACCACGACCAAGTCCTTCCTGATCGACCTGCTCGACCGTCCCGAGGTCGTCTCCGGTACCGCCGACACCGGCTGGCTGGACCGGACCGGGACCACCGGCGCGACCGAGCCCGCCGAGACGGCGTGGGTCGCCCTGGCGCAGGTGGCCATCGACGTCTCCGACGCCGACGAGTCCTGGGAGCGGGCGGCCTTCCTGGCCTCGGCGCGCGGCGGTCGGCCGCGGGCACCGCACGAGGTCGGCCGCACCCTGGAGCTCGGCTACCGCGGCCAGGTCTACCGGCTGTCGGTCGCGCGGCTCGGCGGGGACCACTACCGCGTCGGGCTCGAGGGCCGGCACGTCGACGTCGAGGTGGACCGCCTCGGTCCGCTGGAGAGCCGGCTGCGGATCGGCGACCGGCGGTTCACCGTCGTGTCGGTGACCGCGCCCGGCTCGCACCTGGTCGAGGTGGACGGGGTCACCCACCGGGTCGGCCGGGACGCCGGCGGCACGGTGCGCGCCCCCGCGCCCGCGGTGGTCGTCGCCCTCCGTGTCCAGGCGGGGGAGGACGTCGAGGCCGGCCAGACGGTCGCCGTTCTCGAGAGCATGAAGATGGAGACCGCCGTGCACGCGCCCTTCGCCGGGCGGGTGCGCGAGGTGCTGGCCGCGGTCAACGCGCAGGTCGACGCCGGCGCCGGGCTGCTCAGCCTGGACCGCGCCACCGAGGACGTCGCCGAGGTCACCGGCGAGCGGGTGACCTTCCCCGAGGGGGACGCCGTCGCGCGCGGGGGCGAGCCGCGGGAGCGCGCGCTGGACCTGCTCGGTGCGCTCCAGGCGCTGATCACCGGCTACGACGTCAGCCGCGGGCACGCCCGCCAGCTGGTCGAGGAGTACGGCCGGGTGCGCGGCGAGCTGCCGGTGGACGACCCCGACCTGCTGCACCGCGAGCTGGAGGTGCTCACCACCTTCGCCGACCTCGCCGAGCTGTCCCGCAACCGGCCGGCCAGCGAGGAGGAGGAGGCCGACGCGCAGGTGCACAGCCCGCGCGAGTACTTCCACGCCTACCTGCACTCGCTGGACGTCGAGCGCGAGGGGCTGCCGGAGAGCTTCCGCGGCCGACTGGGCCGCGGCCTGCGGCACTACGGGGTCGAGGACCTGGAGCCCGGCCCGGCCCTCCAGGAGGCGGTGCACCGGATCTTCCTGGCCCAGCAGCGGATCAACGACCAGCTGCCCTCGGTCCTCGCGCTGCTGGACCGCTGGCTGACCGCGCAGGCGATGCCGCCGGACCCGCTGCGGTCGGAGGTGGGGGAGGTGCTCGACCGGCTGGTCGTCGCCACCCAGCTGCGCTACCCCGCCGTCGGCGACCTGGCCCGCGCCGTCCGGTTCCGCCACTTCGAGGAGCCGGTGGTCCGCCAGGCGCGCCAGGAGGTGCTCGACGAGGCCGACCGGCTGCTCGCCGACGTCGAGGCCGCCGGAGCGCCCGGCCAGGGGATGGACCGGATCGAGGCGCTGGTCGCCAGCCCGGAGCCGCTCATCAGCCTGCTGGCCCAGCGGTTCGGTCGCGCCACCACCGTCCCGGACCCGGTGCTCGAGGTGCTGACCCGCCGCTACTACCGCAGCCGCGACCTGCAGGGCGTGCGCACCTTCCTGGTCGACGGGCTGTCCTGCGTGGCCGCCGACTACGAGCTGGCCGGCGCCCATCTGCACCTGCTCGCGGTCATGCTGGAGCGGTCGGACCTGCCGGCCGCCCTGGAGCCCCTGACCGCGACCGTCGCCGGCGTCGCCGACCCGGCCAACCTGGTGGTGGATCTCTACCTCTCCTGGCCGGACCGCCCGGCCGACCCCGATGCGGTCTCCGAGGAGCTGCGCGGGCTGCTGGAGGGCGCCCCGCTGCTGTGCAGCGGGCGCCGGGTCACGGTGAGCGTCTGCACCCCCGACGGCGACATCGAGACGGTCACCTTCCGGCCCACCGGGGACGGCGGGCTGGCCGAGGAGCGGATCATCCGCGGGCTGCACCCGCTGACCGCCCAGCGGCTCAACATGTGGCGGCTCAAGAACTTCGACGGTGAGCGGCTGCCCTCGCCCGAGGACACCTTCCTGCTGCACGTGCGGGCCAAGGAGAACCCGGCCGACGAGCGGCTGATCGCGATGGCCGAGGTCCGGGACGTGACCCCCGTGCGCGACCCGTCCGGCGAGGTGGTCGGCTACCCGACCTTCGAGCGGCAGCTGACCGCCTGCCTGGAGGGGCTGCGCCGCGCCCAGGCCGAGCGCCCGTCACGCCGGCGGCTGGAGCACAACCGGATCTTCCTCTACGCCTGGCCCTCCATCGAGGTGCCGCTGGCGCAGCTGGCCGGCTTCGCCGCGTCCGCCGCGCCGCTGACCGTGGGCGCCGGTCTGGAGGAGGTCGTGCTGCTCGCGCGGCTGCAGGAGCAGGAGAGCGGGCCGCCGCGGGAGGTGGCGCTGCGCTTCTCGCACCAGCCGGGCACCGGCGTGCAGATGCGGGTCACCGACCGTCCCACCGAGCCGATGCGGCCGCTGGACGCCTACACCGAGAAGGTGCTCCGCTCCCGCGCCCGCGGCACCGTCTACCCGTACGAGCTGGCCTCGTTGCTGGCCGGGCCGCGCGGCACCTTCGTCGAGCACGACCTCGACGACACCGGCCGGCTGGTCCCGGTGGACCGCGCCCCGGGCAACAACAAGGCGGGCCTCGTCGCCGGTGTGGTGAGCACGCCGACCGAGCGCTACCCGGAGGGCGTCACCCGGGTGGTGCTCATGGGCGACCCCACGAAGCAGCTGGGCACCGTCTCCGAGCCCGAGTGCCACCGCGTCGTCGCCGCCCTCGACCTCGCCGAGGAGCGCGGCATCCCGGTCGAGTGGTTCGCGCTCTCCTCCGGTGCGCGCATCTCGATGGACAGCGGCACCGAGAACATGGACTGGGTCTCCCGCGCGCTGCGCCGGATCATCGAGTTCACCCAGGCCGGCGGCGAGATCAACGTCGTCGTCGCGGGCATCAACGTCGGGGCGCAGCCGTACTGGAACGCCGAGGCCACGATGCTCATGCACACCAAGGGCATCCTGGTGATGACGCCGGACAGCGCGATGGTGCTCACCGGCAAGCACTCCCTCGACTACTCCGGCGGTGTCTCGGCCGAGGACAACTTCGGCATCGGCGGCTACGACCGGGTCATGGGTCCCAATGGGCAGGCGCAGTACTGGGCGCCCAACCTCACCGCGGCCCACGACCTGCTTGTCCAGCACTACGAGCACACCTACCGGGCGCCCGGGGAGCGGTGGGCCCGGCCGGCGCCGACCAGCGATCCCCGCGACCGCGACGTGCGGGACTTCCCGCACGAGCACCCGGCGAGCGACTTCACCACCGTCGGGGACATCTTCTCGCCGGTGACCAATCCCGACCGGAAGAAGCCCTTCGACATCCGGACGGTCATGCGCGCCGTCGCCGACGCCGACCACCCGACGCTGGAGCGGTGGGCCGGCATGGCCGACGCCGACACCTCGGTCGTCTTCGACGCCCACCTGGCCGGTCACCCGGTGACCATCCTGGGCATCGAGTCGCACCCGATCCCGCGGCGCGGCGCTTACCCGGCGGACGGACCGGACCAGTGGACGGCGGGCACGCTGTTCCCCAAGTCGTCGAAGAAGACCGCGCGGGCCATCAACGCCACCAGCGGCAACCGGCCGCTGGTCGTGCTGGCCAACCTGTCCGGCTTCGACGGCTCCCCGGAGTCGCTGCGCAACGTGCAGCTGGAGTACGGCGCCGAGATCGGCCGGGCGATGGTCAACTTCGACGGCCCGATCGTCTTCTGCGTGGTGTCCCGCTACCACGGCGGCGCCTTCGTGGTCTTCTCCGGCGTCCTCAACGAGAGCATCGAGGTGCTGGCCGTCGAGGGCTCGTACGCCTCCGTCCTCGGCGGTGCGCCCGCCGCCGCGGTCGTCTTCACCCGTGACGTCGACCAGCGCACCGCCAAGGACCCCCGCGTGCAGGAGCTGGAGGCCGCGATCGCCGCCGCCGAGGGAGTCGAGGCGGCCCACCTCCGGGTCGAGCTGGCCGCGCTGCGCGCCACCGTCCGCTCGGAGAAGTTGGGCGAGGTCGCCGCGGAGTTCGAGGCGATCCACAACATCGAACGGGCCCGGCAGGTGGGGTCCGTGCACGCGATCATCCCCGCCGCCGAGCTGCGCCCCCGCCTGATCGACGCCGTGGTGCGGGGGATCGAGCGCGCCGGCGGGTGACCGTCTGCGCACTGTCGAGAGGACCTGAAGTGAACGCGTTCGTCCTGAACCGGCACGGCCGCATGGTGTTCCCGTCCAACATCGTCCCGGAGCTGGACTTCTCGACGGTGGAGACGCTGGAGCAGCTCGACGACGTCATCCGGCGCGACTTCGAGACCAAGGCGCCGAGCGGCACCGACATCCTGGAGAAGGTCCGGACCGGCGGCTACGCCACGCGCTACGCGCTCATGCGCGACCTCGCGCTCAACCTGTTCTGGGCCAACCGCTTCTCGATCACCATGTACGAGAAGCGGCCCATGCGGTGGGCCGACGTCCCGCGCAACCGGCCCGACGTGTTCCTGCCGGTCGTGGAGCCGTGGGAGGAGGGGGAGACGAAGGTCGCCGCCGTGCAGGAGGCCTACCCGACCCTGCCGGCGCAGTGGGACGCCGAGGTCGAGGACCGCATCTTCGGCGTCCTGTTCGACGTCTTCGCCAACCGCAAGCACCACGCGACGACGCTGCCGGCGATCAAGCCGACGGTCGCGGAGTTCCTGGACAAGCCGGGCAGTCTCACCTTCCGGCTGCCGAGCTACGACCCCGACTACCCGGTCTACGACTACCGCGACATCCTCGACTGCGACGAGGACGTGCCCGAGCTGGAGTCGCTGCACCGCTGGGCCATGGTGCTGCACAACCAGTACCCCTGGGACCGCGCCCAGCTGGAGCTGGCCGACGCCGGCCAGCTCTCCGACGACGACTACGTCGTCGTGTTCACCCCCCGGGACAAGTCGGTCCGCGACTTCCTCCGCCGGCTCGACGACGGTGCCCAGCCCCGCGGGGCCGCGCAGCCGCGGGAGTCGCGCCAGCCGATCCGCCCCTACCGCGAGATCGACGTCCGCCGGGACTTCCGCGTCATGCCGCGCCTGGAGGCGCTGTCCGCGGTGCACGGCGACCAGGTCTGCAGCAACGACGACCTGATCCGGAACACCGCCTACAACTGGTCGCCGATGAGCGCCGAGGAGATCCTGACCAAGACCGGGATCGAGCAGCGCCGGTACAGCTCCGTCAGCCTCGAGGAGCTGGCGCTGCAGGCCGCGGAGGCTGCGCTGGCGAAGGCCGGCCGCGAACCGGAGGAGATCGGCGCGGTGCTCGTGTGCACCTGCACCAGCTCCCGGCTGATCCCGTCGCTGGCCACCTACCTCTGCGGTCAGCTGGGGATGTACCAGGTCGCCGCGGCCTACGACATCATCGCCGCCTGCGCCGGCATGCCCTACGGGCTGGCGGAGGCGACCCGGCTGCTCCAGGAGGTGGAGCGGCCGGTGCTCGTGGTCTGCGTGGAGAAGTTCTCCGACAAGATCGGGAACGTCCGCACCTCGCGGATGATCTTCGGGGACGGCGCGTCGGGGATGGTCGTCGGCGTCGCGCCCGACGGCGAGGAGCCCGACCTGCTGGTCATGAAGACCTACGCCAGCGGCCCGGCCAGCCAGGTCAACTCGATCCTGTGGCCGAACCCCGAGTTCGACAACAACATCACCGTCTTCGGCCCGGAGGTGAAGGCGCTGGCCGGCCGCTACCTCGCGCAGATGATCGAGGAGCTCTCGGCGCTGCCCGACCCCGACGGGCGGGCCGGCTCGCTCATGGAGAGCGTCGACCTGATCGTCCCGCACCAGGCCAACAAGACGATGGTCATCCAGCTGGCCGAGCGGGCCGGGCTGACCGCCGACCAGCTCTACTTCAACATCGAGCAGGTCGGCAACACCTCGTCGGCGAGCATCCCGCTGGCCATCCACGACGCGGTGCGCGACGGCGTCCTCTCCGAGCCGCAGCGGATCTTCGCGCCCGGCTTCGGCGCCGGCGCCGTCGCCGGCTACTCGATCATGCGCCTGGACCCCGCGGTGGTGGCGGTGCAGACGCCGTCCGCGCCCGGGGCCGCGGCCGAGCAGCCGAGCGTGCCCGGCGCCCCCGAGGCGCCGGGGGACCGGCCGGCGGCCTCCGACGACGTGCAGACCGCCTTCGGCTGACCCGCCGCGGGCCGACGGGGAGGAGTGGCGATGGCGGGCCGGCCGGCCGAGGGAGACACCGCCGACAACGAACGCCTGCTGGAGGACCACCGGGACGGCGCGCCCGTCGTGCCGTACCGGGCCCTGTGGGGCGTGCTCCTGCTGGGCTGGGTGGTCAGCTACGCCGACCGGACGGTGACCGGCCCGGTCATCGCCTGGATGATCGAGACCGAGTCGGGGTTCATCGGCGACGCCAGCAACCCGGCGACCGTCGGCGGCCTGGTCGGCTCGATGTTCTTCCTCGGTTACATGCTCACCCAGTACCCGGGCGGTCGGCTCGGGGACCGGTACGGCCACCGCGAGATGATCATCGTCTCGCTGCTGGCCGCGGCGGTGCTCACCGTCGTCTCCGGCCTGATGACCGGGCTGGTGGCGTTCGTCGCCGCGCGCGTGCTCACCGGCCTGGGCGAGGGCGTCTTCTACTCCAACGACCGCACGCTGATCATCAACCACACCCCGGTGGCCAAGCGCACCCTCGGCCTCGGCGTGGTGATCACCGGGCTGTCGATCGGCCTGACGCTCGGCATCGTCCTCACGCCGGTCCTCATCGACTGGGGCACGGCCCTGGGCCTGGGGGACGGCGCGTGGCGGATGCCGTTCTTCGTCTTCGCCGCCGGCACGTTCGTCGTCGTCACGATCGCCTTCGCGTTCTTCCGGGCCCGGCTCGGCGGGGCGATGCGGCTGGGCGCACCGTTCGCGCAGCTGGCGCTGTTCTCCGCGCCCACGTTCGTCGTCATCGTCGCGCTGTTCCTGCTGGCCGACAGCCTCGAGTGGCCCGAGTGGGCGACGGCGACCATCGCCTCGGTCATCGCGCTGGTCTACATCGCGGTCATCGTGCGCAGCGTCCAGCGCTCCGGCCGCGGTGCGGCCCTGCTGAACCGCAACATGTGGCTGATCTACGTCGCCTACATCGCGATCCTGTGGAACCTGTGGTTCTTCAGCTTCTGGTCGGTGCAGATCGTCCGGGAGGCGGCGGAGAGCAGCCTGCTCGCCGCCGCGCTCACCGCGGCCTTCAACGCGGGGGCGGGCATCCTCGGCTTCCCGGTCGGTGGCTGGCTGGCCGACCGCGCCATCCGGTCGGGCCGGGGGCGCAAGCCGCTGGCGCTGGTGTGCACCGCCGTCTACTCGGTGCTCGTCCTGGCCTTCGGCTGGAGCATCTCCGGCGGGCGGGAGCCCTCGCTGGCCCTGCTGGGCCTGCTGCTGTTCTGCTCCGGCGTGTTCTTCAACGCGCTGCAGCCGATCGTGCAGGGGATGACCGGTGACCTGGTCCCCGCGACCGAGCGCGGCGCGGCCTTCGGGATGCTCAACCTCGTCTCCGAGATCGGCGCCGTCCTCAGCCCGGTGGTCAGCGGCATCCTCCGCGACGCCACGGGCAGCTGGGCCAGCGGCGTGTACCTCGCCGCCGGGATCATGATCGTCTCCTTCTTCCTCTACGCGATGGTGCGAGAGGCGCCGGCGCACCACGAGGACCCCATCCCCGCCTGAGCCGTTCCCTGGAGGACCCGATGTCGCACCCCGCCCAGCCCGGGGCGGCCACGCCCCACGCCGGCTTCCGGCACTTCCCGTCCAACGCCTGGTACGCCGCGGCGTGGGACCACGAGGTCGGCCGCAACCTGATGCCCAAGACCGTCGCCAACCGGCCGATCGTCTTCTACCGCACCGCCGGCGGCCGCGCCGTCGCCCTCGCCGACGCCTGCTGGCACCGCCTGGCGCCGCTGTCGATGGGCAAGCTGCGCGGCGACGACGAGGTCATGTGCGGTTACCACGGCATCTGCTACGACGCCGACGGCCGCGCCACCTTCATGCCGGCGCAGGAGACGATCAACCCCAGCGCCACCGTGCACTCCTACCCGGTGGTCGAGCGGCACCGCTACGTGTGGGTGTGGCCCGGCGACCCGGCGCTCGCCGACCCGGACCTCGTCCCCGACCTGCACATGAACGACCACCCCGAGTGGGCCGGCGACGGCAAGACGATCCACGTCAACTGCAGCTACCAGCTGATCATCGACAACCTCATGGACCTCACCCACGAGCAGTTCGTGCACGGGTCGAGCATCGGCCACGACGCGCTGTCGGAGTCCGACTTCGAGGTCACCCACGACGCCCGGACGGTGACGGTGACCAAGTGGATGCTCGGCATCGACGCGCCGCCGTTCTGGAAGCGCAACCTGCAGGACCGGTTCCCCGACTACGAGGGCCCGGTCGACCGCTGGCAGATCATCCACTACACCGCGCCGTCGACCGTGGCGATCGACGTCGGGGTGGCCAAAGCCGGAACCGGCGCCCCCGACGGCGACCGCAGCCAGGGCGTCACCGGCACGGTCATCAACACGATGACCCCGGAGACCGACAGCACCTGCTTCTACCTGTGGGCCTTCGCCCGCGACTGGTGCCTGGACAAGCAGGTCATCACCACCCGGCTGCGCGAGGGGGTGTCCGGCGTCTTCTTCGAGGACGAGGTGATGCTCGAGGCGCAGCAGCGCGGGATCGAGGCCAACCCCGGCTACGACTTCTACAACCTCAACATCGACGCCGGCAGCATGTGGACCCGTCGGATCGTGCAGCGGATGATCGACGCCGAGTCCGGCTCGGACGCGTCGCCGCCGAGCGAGACCTCCGGCGACGCCGCGGTGGCGATGGGCGCGGTGACCGGCGCGGCCAACGAGGCGCACCGCGAGGAGGGCACCGGGATGGCCGCCGAGGTGGCCGGCGGCATCGCCGGGCACCGCGAGCAGCCGACGGTGGGTCTCATGGGCCGCGGGCTGTAGGGCGGCGACGCCGATGGCCGCCACCAGCTCCAAGAAGTGGCGCCGGGCCCGGGTGCTCGACGTCTGCGAGGTCGCCCAGCACGTGCGCCAGGTGGTGCTCGAGCCCGAGTACATGGAGGCGCCGGCCCCGCCCGGCAGCCACATCGACATCGGCGTCTACGTCAACGGGCGCGCCGACGTCCGCTCGTACTCCGTCGTCGGGATGGGCGCCTACGGCACCGAGATCGTGCTCGGCGTGCAGCTGGCCCGGCAGAGCCGGGGCGGCTCGGCGTACGTGCACGCGCTGCGCCGCGGCCAGGACGTGTCGATCACCCAGCCGCTGCAGAACTTCCCGCTCAACTACGGCCGGCCCGGCTACGTGCTGGCGGCCGGCGGCATCGGCATCACCGCGCTGGTGGCCATGGGCAAGGCGCTCAAGGCGCGGGGCGCGGCCTACCGCTTCGTCTACGGCGCGCGCTCCCGCGGGCTGATGGCCTTCGTCGACGAGCTGGCCGCCGAGCACGGTGACCGGCTCGAGCTGCGCGTCGACGACGAGGGGACGGGGCTGGACGTCGCCGACCTGGTGGCCGGCGTCCCCGCGGGCGGCGAGCTCTACGTCTGCGGTCCGACGCCGATGCTGGACGCGATCAAGTCGGCCTGGGCCACGGCCGGACGGCGACCGGCGGACCTGCGGTTCGAGACGTTCGGCAGCAGCGGCCGGTTCGCCCCCGAGGCGTTCACCGTGCGCATCCCGCGGCTGGGCCTGGAGACCCTCGTCGCGCACGACGTCTCGATGCTCGAGGCCCTGGAGGCCTGCGGCGCGGACCTGATGTTCGACTGCCGCCGGGGGGAGTGCGGCCTCTGCCAGGTCAAGGTGATCGAGGTCGAGGGGGTCATCGACCACCGCGACGTCTTCCTCAGCCAGGAGCAGCACCAGGCCGGTGACCGGCTCCAGTGCTGCGTCTCGCGAGTGGTCAGCGCGCGCACCGGTGGGCTGGCCGGCGCCGACGGGAAGCCCGCCGCGGTCACCATCGACGTCCCCTGAGGCGGGAGTCAGATCCGGGCTTGACCTCGAGTCGGCTCGAAGTCCGATGCTGGGTTCGCACCGCGGCCGGCAGAAAACCGGTGGCGATCGATGACCCGGGGGCCCAGATTCGGTCAGAGGGTCGAGAGATGCTCAGACCGACTCCGAGGTAGAGGACGACGAGATGACGGCACAGCCACCCCTGGCCATCGAGGCGACCGGGCTGACCAAGTCCTTCGGCGGCACCCGCGCCGTCGACGGGGTCGACCTGGTCGTCCCGGCCGGCGCCATCTACGGCGTCCTGGGACCCAACGGGGCCGGCAAGACGACCACCATCCGCATGCTGGCCACGCTGCTCGAGCCCGACTCCGGCACCGCCCGCGTTCTCGGTCACGACATCGTGACCGAGGCCGACGCCGTCCGCGGATCGGTCAGCCTGACCGGCCAGCTCGCCTCGGTGGACGAGGAGCTGACCGGCCGGGAGAACCTGGTGCTCATCGGCCGGCTGCTCGGGCACTCCCGGGGCGCCGCCAAGGTCCGGGCCGACGAACTGCTCGAGGCGTTCGGCATCGCCGACGCCGCCGGGCGGCTGGTCAAGCACTACTCCGGCGGCATGCGGCGCCGGCTGGACATCGCGGCCAGCATCGTCGTCACCCCGCAGCTGATGTTCCTCGACGAGCCGACCACCGGCCTGGACCCGCGGTCGCGCAACCAGGTCTGGGAGATCGCCCGCGCGCTGGTGGCCGAGGGGACGACGATCCTGCTCTGCACCCAGTACCTGGAGGAGGCCGACCAGCTGGCCGACGGGATCGTGGTCATCGACCGCGGCCGGGTGATCGCCGAGGGCACCCCGGGCCAGCTCAAGGCGTCTGTCGGCACCGGCTCGCTGCACGTGCGGCTGCTCGACCCCGACCGGCGCGCCGAGGCCGCCCGCGTGCTGGAGCGCGAGGTGGGGCCGGTCGTCCTGGAGCCGGATCCCGCCGCCCTCTCGGCCGCCTGCGGGGATCCCGAACGCGCCGCGATCGGCGTCGGCGAGCTGGGCCGCGCCGGGGTCGGGATCGCCGACTTCTCCCTCGACCAGCCCAGCCTCGACGAGGTCTTCCTGGCGCTCACCGGCCACATCGCCGACGAGACGACCGGCGAGGGCACCGCCCGCACCCTGGAAGGACAGGCGTCGTGACCGTCACCGCCCCCGCCCCCGACTCGGCCGACACCGTCGCCGTCCGCCGGGCCATCGCCTCCACCGCCCGGCCGTCGCGGCCGGGGCCGCTGTCGACCGCCCTCACGTTCGGCTGGCGCGGCATGCTCAAGGTCAAGCACGTCCCCGAGCAGCTGCTCGACGTCACCGTCACCCCGGTGATGTTCCTGCTGATGTTCACGTACCTCTTCGGCGGCGCGATCGCCGGGTCGACCAGCGCGTACCTGGACTACACGCTGCCGGGGCTGCTGGTCATGTCCGTGCTGTTCACGACCGTCTACTCCGGCGTCTCGCTGAACACCGACCTCACCAAGGGCGTGGTCGACCGGTTCCGCTCGCTGCCGATCTGGCGGCCGGCGCCCCTGGTGGGCTCGCTGCTGGGCGACAGCGTCCGGTACGTCGTGGCCGGCACGGTGATCATCGTGGTCGGCGTCGTCCTGGGGTACCGCCCGGACGGCGGCGTCGCCGGGGCCGTCTCGGCCCTCGCGCTCGTCGTCGTGTTCTCCTTCGGCCTGTCGTGGGTGTTCTGCGTGCTCGGGCTGCTGCTGCGCTCCCCGAACGCGGTCATGAACGCCGGGTTCATGGGCATCTTCCCGCTGACGTTCCTGTCCAACGTCTTCGTCGACCCGTCCACGCTGCCCGGACCGCTGCAGGCCTTCGTCGAGGTCAACCCGATCTCGATCCTGGCCACGGCGTCCCGCTCGCTCATGGCCGGCACGCCCGACGGCACCGCGATCCTGGTGTCGCTGGCCGTGGCCGCCGCCCTGGCGGCGGTGTTCCTGCCGGTGACCACCCGGCTGTACCGCAGCCGCTGAGCACCCGGCGGCCGCCGGGCGGGGATAGGTTGCGGCCGTGGCGCCACCGGAGGAGTCGTCGCGGTCGGTGCGGCCGATCGAGAGGTCGATCCGCACCGACCTCGACGGTGCCATGACCTACGCCGGCTACCTCGACCTGGACCACCTGCTCGACGCGCAGCACCCGCGCAGCCGGCCGGTGCACCACGACGAGCTGCTCTTCATCGTCCAGCACCAGACCAGCGAGCTGTGGTTCAAGCTGGTGCTGCACGAGCTGCGCGCCACCTGCCGCTACCTGGCCGGCGACGAGCTCGCCCCCGCGCTGAAGTGCCTGGCCCGGGTCAAGCACGTGCTGCGGACGCTCATCGAGCAGTGGTCGGTCCTCGCCACGCTGACCCCGCGGGAGTACGTGCAGTTCCGCGGGGCGCTGGGCAGCGCGTCGGGTTTCCAGTCGCACCAGTACCGGGCGGTGGAGTTCGTGCTCGGCAACAAGAACGCCGGGATGCTGGCCGTGTTCGACGGCGAGCCGGCCGCCCGCGGGCTGCTGGTGGAGCTGCTGGAGGCCCCCACCCTCTACGACGAGTTCCTCCGCCACCTCGCCCGCCTGGGCCTCGACGTCCCCTCCGCGGTGCTGGACCGGGACGTGCGCGAGCCGTGGGCGTTCCAGCCCGGCCTGGTGCCGCTGTTCCGCCGGGTCTACGAGTCGGAGGAGACGCCGTGGGGCGTCTACGAGGCCTGCGAGAGCCTGGTCGACCTCGAGGACGCCGTGCAGCTGTGGCGCTTCCGGCACCTGCGCACGGTGCAGCGCACCATCGGGTTCAAGACCGGCACCGGCGGGTCGTCGGGCGTGGGCTTCCTGCGGCGGGCGCTGGACCTCACCTTCTTCCCGGAGCTCTACGCCGTCCGCACGGAGATCGGCACCTGAGGGCCCTTGTCCCCGGTGCGGGCGGGGACGAGCATGGCCCCGCCGTCGAGCGAGGAGGCCCACCATGACGCAGGACCCGAGGCAGCCGGCGGGGGACTACGGCTACGACCTGGCCCACGAGGAGGTCAGGGCGGGGACGGCGCCGTCGAGCCCGCGGCCGGCCCGCCCGCAGGCGGCCCGCCCGGGCCCGCGTCCGGAGCAACCGACGGGCGACTACGAGTCCGACGAGGCCCACGACTTCTGACCCGCTGCCCACGGGGGACGATGCGGGGGTGCCGCGCCTGCTCGTCGTCCACCACACGCCCTCGCCCGCCATGCAGGCGCTGCTCGAGGCCGTGCGGGAGGGCGCCGCGCTGGTCGAGGAGGCGCAGCTGACCGTGCGGCCGGCGCTGTCGGCCGGTGCCGCGGACCTGCTCGCCGCCGACGGCGTGCTGCTCGGGACGCCGGCGAACATCGGTTACATGTCGGGGGCGCTCAAGCACTTCTTCGACACCGTCTACTACCCGTGCCTGGACGCCACCCCGGGCCTCCCGTACGGCGTCTACGTGCACGGCAACGACGACACCGCCGGCGCGCTGGGCAGCATCGAGCGGATCACCGGGGCGCTGCGCTGGAAGCAGGTGGCCGCGCCGCTGCAGCTCGTCGGCGCGCCCGGCCCGGCGGAGCTGGAGGCCTGCCGCGAGCTGGCCGCGACCGTCGCGGTGCAACTGTGACCCGCCCGGGGTAGGGAGACGGCGGTCGCCGGCTGCCGCCGGCTCGGCGGGAGGGGACCGGGTGCCCGAACGGGGCTGGCTGGGCGCGCTGACCGGCAACGGAGCGGTGCGCCGGCCGGAGCTGCGCACCGACGAGGGGCGGTCGGCCTCGCGCCTGGAGCTGTTCTTCGACCTCGCGTTCGTGCTCGTCGTGGCCGAGCTCGCGATCGCGCTGCGCGCGGACGTGACGTGGGCCGGCGAGCTGGAGTTCGCCGGGCTGTTCACCACCGTCTGGTGGGCGTGGGTCAGCGCCACCCTCTACGCGAACCGCTTCGACCACGACGACGTCGTCTACCGGCTGTACAAGCTCGGCAGCATGGCCGCGGTCATCGGGATGGCCGCGACGGCGACCGAGGCGACGGGGGAGCGCTTCGCGCTGTTCGTCGGCTGCCAGCTGGTGCTGCGCCTGTTGCTGCTCCTCCAGTACCACCGGGCCCACCGCCACGTGCCCCAGGCCCGCCCCGTCACGCGGCTGTACATGGCCGGCGCGGTCGCGGGGGCCCTGCTCTGGACGCTGTCCCTGGTGGTGCCGCGGCCGATCGGCTTCGCGCTGTGGGCAGCGGCGGTGCTGGCCGAGGCGTTGGTCCCGCTGCTGGCCAGCCGGTCCTCGGCCGACGTCCCGCTGCACGTCGAGCACCTGCCGGAGCGGTTCGCGTTGTTCGTGATCCTGGTGCTGGGGGAGTCGGTGGCGGGCATCGCGCACGGCCTCGCCGACGCGGGGTGGTCGGCGCCGGCGTTGCCGGTCGCGGCGCTCGCCTTCGTGCTCGCCGCGGCGCTGTGGTGGAGCTACTTCGACCTGGCCGGCGCCCGCGCCAAACGGCTCCTGGAGGAGACCGGCGGCGAGCGCGGCGACCACGCCCACGACGCCTACGTCTTCGGCCAGCTGCCGCTCACCCTCGCGCTGGCCAGCGTCGGCGCCGGGGTCGAGCTGGCGGTCGTCCAGAGCTCGGAGGGCGAGGTGCCGGTCGGCACCCGGCTGCTGCTCGCCGGCGGCGTCGCGCTCTACCTGGTGTCGGTGAGCGTGACCGTCGGCGGCATGTCCGGCCGGGCGCGGCGCGGATGGTGGTGGCCGGTCGGCGCGGCCGCCGTCGCCGCGCTCGACGTCGCGCTCGAGCTGCCCGCCGTCGTGGTCGTCGGCGCGCTCGCCCTGCTGGTCGTCGCCGTGGTCGTGGTGGGGACGCTGGAGCGGGCGACCGGCCGGCTCGCCGTCCGGGAGGTGTGAGGCCGGGGGGTGGATCCCCGGGCGGGCGGGTAGCCGGTGGTGGTGGCCGAGCGGTGCGCGATCCGGTGCGAGACGCGGGAGGAGCTCGTCTCGCTCCTGTACGAGGCGGCGGAGCTCGAGCACGGTCTCTGCTGCAGTTATCTGTTCGCCGCTTTCAGCCTAAGAACCGGCGCGGACGCGGGTCTGCCGGAGGACCAGCGGGAGAGCGTGGCCCGCTGGCGGGGGCTGCTCGCGGGCGTGGCAAGGGAGGAGATGCTCCACCTGGCCCTGGTGTCCAACCTCCTGACCGCGCTGGGCGCGGCTCCCCACATGGGCCGGCCGCCCTTTCCGCAGCAGTCCCGGTACTACCCGGCGGGGATCACGATCGCGCTGCGCAGGTTCGACGAGGCGACCCTCACCCGGTTCGTCCACCTCGAACGCCCCGAGGGGGTCGGCATCGAGGACGACGTCGACGAGGACCCGGCCCTGGCGCCGTCGGCCCCCGGCGCCGGAGCTCCCCCCGGAGCGGTGCGGGCCGGAGACGGCGACGGTGAGCCGGTGCCCGGGGACGGCGGCCTGACGACGGTGGGGGAGCTGTACCAGGCGATCGAGGACGGCTTCGAGCACCTCGTCGACCTGCGGGGCGAGGTCGCCGTCTTCATCGGGGCTCCCGGCGCCCAGTCGGCCGCCGACGACCTGGGGTTCGAGGACCTCGTCCCGGTGACGGACCTCTCCTCGGCACGTCAGGCTCTGCGCCTCCTGGTCGAGCAGGGCGAAGGCGTGCGCGGGAACTGGGAGGACGCCCACTACGGCACCTTTCTGCGGATGCGGGAGGAGCTCCGTGAGGCCCAGCGGGCCGATCCGGCGTTCGACCCGGCGTGGCCGGTCGTGGCGGACCCCGTGGCCAAGGCCAGGCCGGACGTCGAGCACGGCGTCGTCGTCGACGACGAGCTGACCGTGGCCGTGATGGACCTGTTCAACAGCGCTTACGTCTTGATGACGAACCTGCTGGAGCGCTACCTGGCGCACACCGACGAGTCGCCGGAGGCGCTCCGGGCGCTGGCGGGGGCGGCGGTCGCGGTGATGACCTCGGTCGTCTCACCGCTCGGTTCGCTGGTCGCCACCCTGCCGGTCGGGGGCGAGCACGCGGGTGCGACGGCCGGCCCGAGCTTCGAGATCCACCGCGCGGTGGCGCTGGCCACGCACCGCCGGGCCGCCTGGCTCACCTTCCTGGAGCGGCTGGGCGAGCTCGCGGACGCCGCCGCCCGCATCGCCGACCGGGGGGCGCCGCAAGCGGTGCGGGGAGTCGCGGACGCCTTGCGCGAGATCAGGGCGGACCTCCAGCGGCACGGGTGACCGGCCGCTCCGTGGCCGGCCGGCTGACGACCTCGTCGCTCGGTGCGACTGGCGTCAGCGGGTGAGCCGGGGGCGACGCCCCTCGTCGGGAGGTCCTCGGTTCGGGCACGATCTCTCCCGCGCCGGCGCAGCGGACGACGGGAGGACCGGGTGGACGACGTCCTCGTGGTCGACGCGCTCGTGGCCGTCCTCGTCGTGGCGCTGCTGGCTCCGGTGGTGGTGGGCCTGCTGCCCCGGCTGCCGGTGCCGCAGGTCGTCCTCCTGCTGGCCGGCGGCATCCTCATCGGCCCCGACGTGCTGGGGCTCAGCTCGCCGGAGGACGTCCAGGTGCTCGCCGACGTCGGACTCGGCTTCGTGTTCCTGCTGGCCGGCTACGAGGTGGAGCTGCGGGTCTTCGCCGAGGACGCCGGCCGCCGCGCCGTCCTCGCCTGGACGGTGTCCCTGACGCTCGCCGTCGGCGTGGTCGCGCTGCTGGCCGCGGCGGGGCTGGTCCGCGCCTTCCTCCCCGTGGCGCTGGGCCTGACGACCACCGCGCTGGGCACGCTGCTGCCCGTGCTCCGCGAGAACGGGCTGCTCCAGGGCCGGCTCGGGCGGTACCTGCTCGCCGCCGGCGGGGTGGGGGAGCTCTTCCCGGTGCTGGCGATCGCGCTGTTCCTGGGCACCCAGAACCGGTTCGCGGCGCTGGCCTCGCTCGCGGCCGTGGCGGTGCTCGCGGTGCTGCTCGCGCTGGGCCGCCGGGCCGTGCGGGACGGCGGGCGGCTGGCCACCGTCGTCCTCCGCGGTCAGCACGAGACCGCCCAGATCACGCTGCGCGCCACGATCCTGCTGCTGATCACGCTGATCGCCGTCACCGACGAGTTCCACCTCGACGCGGTCCTGGGGGCCTTCCTGGCCGGGGTCGTGCTGCGCCAGTGGGTGGGCGGCGCCTCGCCGGTGCTGGAGCCCAAGCTGGACGCGGTCGGCTACGGGTTCTTTGTCCCGGTGTTCTTCGTGTACTCGGGGATGGCGCTGGACCTGCACTCGATCGCCGAGGCACCGCTGCGCGTGGCGCTCTTCTTCGGCCTGCTGCTCGCGGTGCGCGGCCTGCCCGCGCTGCTGGTCTACCGGCGGGTCCTGACCTGGCGGGAGCGCGGCCAGACTGCGCTCGTGACCGCCACCGCGCTGCCCGTCCTCGTGGCCCTCGCCGAGATCGGGCTCCGCAACGGCACCATGCTCACGGAGAACGCGGCGGCGCTCGTGGGCGCCGGCGTGCTGACGGTACTGGTCTGCCCCGCGCTGGCCGTCGCCCTGCGGCCGCCGGGGGGCGGGCCGGGGCCGGAGGCTCAGCCGGTGGTGCCGGCCGACCGGGTCAGCAGGCGGCGCTCGATCGGGCCGATGGCGAGGAGGAGGCCGGTGTAGTCGGCCGGCGGCCGGGGCTCACGGCCCGGCGTGCGGCGCGCCGACGACCGGACCGGCGGGGGCGCGGTGCGGTACGTCGGCGAACAGGTCCACGACGGCGTCCCAGCGGGTCCGCCGGCCCGGCGGGAAGCGGGTCTCCGACCGCCGTCTCCGAGGTGAACCGGCCGGGTACCGCCGGCGGGCCCAGAAGGAGTGCGGCCGGGCCAGGCGCACGGCGCCCACCGCCGCCACCACCGGGACGAACACCCCCACCACGCCCAGCACCGCCCGGCCCTTGAGGATCGCGACCAGCGCGAACCCGAGGTTGAGCGCCACGGTCACCGCCACCGGCAGGTCGCCCGGCAGCTGCTGGGCGTCGAACGGGTTGGCGCCGACCAGGAGGAGCACTCCCACCACGACGGCGATGAGGACGGCGTCGATGGAGCTGCGGCCCTGCTCCGACCAGTACACGTCCTCCAGGTGCAGCCACAGCGCGAACTCGTCGAGGGTGAGCGCGGCACCCACGCCGAACAGGACCGCCAGGACGTGCTGCCACGCGCCGCCGGGCCGGTAGGTCAGCTCCACCAGCCCGGTGCCGAGCAGCAGGAAGATGCCGTACACCTCGTGGTGCACGTGGACGCCGCCGATGCTCGCGTCGCGGAAGGGCCCCCGGCCGGTCCGGATGGCCCGCGTGACGAACCGGGTGCCGAGGAAGGTCAGCAGGAACGCGCCCAGCATCCACGCGACGACGATCCGGCGCCCGGCCAGCACCGGGACGAGCTCCAGTTCGATGCCCACTGCGCCACCCCGTGCCCCAGGACTGCGGCCGGCCCGATCGTCGCGCCGGTGTCAAGGCGGATCGGTCTCCCCGGAGGCCGCGCGGGGTAGGGGCCGCCCATGGACGACGGACCGCGCGAGGGCTCCCTCCGGCTGCCCGACGGCCGGGTGATGGCCTACGCCGAGTACGGCGACCCGGGCGGCCGGGTGGTGCTCGGCTGCCACGGCTCCCCGAGCTCCCGGCTGGAGCGGCACGTCGAGGACGTGGCGGAGTACCGGCGGTGGGGGATCCGGTTCGTCGTCCCCGACCGGCCCGGCTTCGGCCGCTCCGACAAGCAGCCAGGCCGCCGGGTGACCGACTGGCCCGGCGACGTCGCGCAGCTGCTCGACGCGCTGGGCGTCGACCGGCTCAGCGTGCTGAGCCTCTCCGGCGGCGCGGCCTACGCGCTGGCCTGCGCGCACGCCCTCGGCAACCGGGTGCGCGGGGTCGGCGTGCTGGGCGGCGCGCCACCGCCCGACGTCCCCTGGCCCTGGCCCGAGTGGGTGCCCCGCCGGATGCGGTCTGCGGTGCACCGGCCCTCCCCGGCCACGGCGCTGCTCACGCCGGTGTTCGCGCCGGCCGCCCTGCGGCCCGGGCTGATCCCGCGATACCTCCGGACGCGGCTGAACCCGTCCGACCGGCGGGTCCTCGGCCGGCCCGGCGTCCACCGGCTCCTCGCCGCCACCTTCACCGAGGGGCTGCGCAACGGACCCGGCGTGCTGGCCGACGACCGCGCCCTGCTGTTCCGGCCGTGGGGGTTCCCGCTGTCCGAGGTGCGCCAGCACGTCCACGTCTGGCACGGCACCCAGGACTGGCAGGTCCCAGTGGCCCTGGGGCGGGTGCTCTCCCACATGCTGCCGACCTGTACTCCGCACTGGCTCGGCGGGGAGGGGCACTTCTTCGTGTTCGACCACGCCGCCGAGGTGTACGGGGCGCTGCGACCCTGATCCCCCCGGGGCGGGTCGTTGCCGGACGACCGCCGACCGGCGACGACCCCGCCGTCGGGTCACCCCTCCGGCGTCCGGACGTACTCGCGGGCCACCTCGACGCCGAGGACCTCCACGCCTCCGCCGTCCGGCCGGGGACCCAGCTCGCGCTCGAGGAGCGGCCGCAGCGTCTCGGTGAAGAAGCGCTGCGAGTGCGTCCGCGACTCCCACAGCGTGACGACGCGCAGCCGGCCGTCGTCGGCGGTGCCGACGTAGCGGGCCTCCAGCCCGTCGGGGGTCCGGTCGAGTTGGCCGACGACGCGGTCGAACTGCTCGATCGAGTCGAAGGACGGTGTGGCCACCGCGATGTAGGACATGGCTTCCTCCTCGGTCAGGCGGCCGGTCGACCGCTGGGAGGAGCCTGGACCGGCAGACACCCCGGGACATCCGCCGGATCACTCAGCGGCGTACTCATGAGGGCAGCCCCGCACGCCACGCCGCGATCTGGCTGCGGGTGCGGAAGCCCAGCTTCCCGAGGACGTGCTGCACGTGGTTCTGCGCCGTGCGCTCCGAGATCCCCAGCCGTGCGCCGATCTGCCGGTTGGTCAGGCCACTGGCGACCAGGTTCGCCACCTCGGTCTCGCGCGCACTGAGGATCGGGGGTGCGCTGCGCCCGAGGTGGGCGACCAGGGCCGTCGTCCGTGCCACGTACGCGGACATGCCCAGGGTGTGCGCGAGGCGGTCGGAGTCCACTGCGGCCGTCCGGGCCCGGTCGAGGTCGCCGGGGCGGTCCCGGCGCAGGAGTGTCGTGGCGAGGTGGTGCCCCGCCTCGGCGGCGAAGCCGAGCGCGCCCGCCCGCGCGGCTCGGTCGGCGGCGACGGTGAGGTCCTCGACGGCGTCGTCCAGCCGGTCGAGCGCCGCCGCACCGATGCCGAGAGCGAGTTCGACCGGGCCGAGCGAGCAGACGCCCTCGGCCACCGCGTGCGTGCCGCGGGACGGCTGCAGGCGGGCGAGCAACGCCGGCAGGTCGTCGGTCCGGCCCAGGTCGGCAGCCACGAGCGTCGCGCAGGCCTCGCCGTGCACGGCGTAGAAGGCGGGGAGGGTCCACGTCGCGAGCGGTCCGGCCTGCGCGTAGGACCGTCCGGCCTCCTCGGGCTGCCCGGAGGAGCAGAACAGCAGGGCCCTCATCAGCGGGCCCAGCGTGCGGAACCGGGGCAACGGGTCGAAGCGGCTCCGCGGCACCTCCTCCGCCTCCGGGAGGACGACGTGGCGGCTCAGGACGCAGCAGAGCGCGAACCACGTGCCCCGTGCCGGACCCGGTTCGACCGGGTGCATCCGGTCCCGCGCCCTCCGTCCGGCCGCGAGCGCCTCGGCGAATCGGCCCCGCGCCTGGGCGGTGCAGGCCGTCACCCGGTCGAGGTGCCAGGAGCTGACCGGCCCACCCACCCGGTCGACCGCCAAGCCGAGCGCGGACAGCTCGTCGGACGCCTCGACCAGGCGACCTGCCTCGAGCAGCCCCTCGATCCGCCAGATCTCGCCCCACATGGCCGTCCGCGGCGTGGCGGTCCGGTGCCCGATGTCGACCAGCTCGGCGGCGAGCCGCATCCGCTCCTCCCGCCCCGACGGGCCCGGACACGCCTCCTTCCGGGCGCGCAACGCGTCCACCAGCGCGTGCGGGTCGTCGGTCGCCCGGGCCGTGGCGAGGGCCGCGGCGCTCAGCGACGCGACGCGTTCCTGATCGCCGTCGTAGAACGCCAGGTGGCTGCGCTGGGCGAGCAGCCGGGAGCGCAGCGCGGTGGCGTCGGCACCGTCGAGCGCCGCCAGTGCCTCGTCGCACAGCTGGGTGGCGAGTGCGTGGACGGCCGGGTCGGGCACCGCCTCGAGGACGAGCGCGACGCTGCCCAGGAGTTCGGGATCCGCCGCCGCGCGGGCCGCCTCGGCGCCGGCGACGACGTCCTCGACACAGGGCCGGACGTCACCGGCCAGGAGGTTCGCCCGTCCGGACGCGACGAGCAGCCGGCAGCGATCGGCCTCGGCCGGCGGCGGGGCGTCCATGTGCAGCGCGGCCCGGTAGAGCCGCACCGCCTCCTCGTACGCGAGTTGCCGTACGGCCTCGTCCGCGGCCCGGACGGTCCACTCACGGGCGGTGGCTCCCTCCCCGTGGGGCACGAGCTCGGCCCAGTGCCGGGCGAGGGCGGGGAGGTGCTGCGCCAGGTCGCCGGCGTACTGCCGCTCGATCGCCTCGGCAGCGGCGCGGTGGAGGCGGGCGCGCTCGGCGGTGGTGAGCGAGGCCTCGACGGCGTCCCGGATGAGCGCGTGGACGAAGCGGTACGGCCCCGCCTCGGCCCGCTCGACGAATCCGTGCGCCACCGCCTCGTCGACCGACCGCGACAAGGAAGCCGGGACCGTCTCCAGCACGACGGCGACCAGGGGGAGCGGGAAGTCCCGTCCGATCACCGCGGCGGCCTGGACGAGCCGGCGGCAGCCGGCCGACACGGCCGCCAGCCGGGCCGCCACGAGGTCGAGGACCGTCCGCGGCGGGCGGTCCGGGCGCCAGGACCCGTCGGCCACCGCGCGCGCCACCTCCCGGACGAAGAGGGGGTTTCCGTCCGTGAGGTCCAGCACGGCGGCGGGGTCGGGCGGTGGACCGGGCGTTCCCGTCCGCGACAGCACCTCCCGCACACCGGCCAGGTCGTAGCCGCGGAGGGGAACCCACACCGAGGCGGGTGACCGCAGCAGGTCGGGGAGTACACGGGCGAGGGGACCCGAGGGGCCCAGGTCGCGCATCGTCGCGTACACCAGCAGCCGTGCGTCGCCGACCCGGTCGGCCAGGTGCCGGAGCAGCAGGAGGGAGGGCCGGTCGGACCAGTGCACGTCGTCGAGGACGACCACGAGCCCACGGACCTCGGCGGCCGCCCGCAGGCTCGCGGTCACGGCGTCGAAGAGCCGGAAGCGGTCCTCGGGCGACTGCGCGTCACCGGCCAGCACCGCGTCGGCGTCGAGGCCGAGCGAGGCGAGAACCTGGCGCCACGGCCAGTACGCCGGCGCCCCGTCGTCCTCGACGCACCGCCCCCACGCGGCGGCGATCCCGGAACCGACCGCCAGGCGGGTGAGTTCCTGGGCGAGCCGGGTCTTGCCGACCCCGGGCTCGCCGACGCAGAGGACGAGCCGCCCGTGCCCGTCCCGGGCGGCGGCGAGCCAGGACCGCAGCGAGTCGAGCTCGCGCCGCCGTCCCACGATGGCGTCGTCCGCAGGGAGCCTCGGGTGCCGGGTACCCGCCTCCACGGCGTCCAGCATCCCGCCGCGCCGCCGTGCCGGGAAGAAGCGCTGCTCGGCCGCGTGTTTGAGCCGCAGCCGTGCGGGGAAGCTGCGCGACTGACCGGCCCCGGCGTGGCCGTGGAACCCCCGCGCCGGGGCCGTGACGTGTCCGCGGCCGGTTCGTGTGGCGGGCGCCGGACCCCCGGGTGTCCGATGGGGGTCCGCGCCGTCGATGCCGTGCAGGAGTTGCCATGCCGCGCCGCGCCCCCACCCTGTTCGCCCTCGCCGCGCTGGCCACCGGCGTCGTCACGACCGCCGGCCCGGCCGCCGCCGCGCCCACCACGGAGAAGGTGCCGCTGGCGATCGGCACCGGGGGCGCGGTCGCGACGGTCGACCTCGACGCCACCCGCGTCGGCCTCGAGGTGCTCGCCGACGGCGGCAACGCCGCGGACGCGGCGGTCGCCGCCGCGGCCGCGCTCGGGGTCACCGAGCCGTACTCCGCCGGTGTGGGCGGCGGTGGGTTCTTCCTCTACTACGACGCCGCGACGGGCACCGTGAGCTCGATCGACGGCCGCGAGACCGCCCCGCAGGCGATGGGGCCGGATGCCTTCCTCGCCGCCGACGGCACCCCGCTGCCGCTGCAGGAGGCGGTGCAGAGCGGGCTGTCGGTCGGGACGCCGGGCACCCCGCTGACCTGGGTGCGGGCGCTCGAGCAGTTCGGCACGAGGTCGCTGGCAGACGTCCTGCCGGGCGCGATCCGGCTGGCCGACGAGGGCTTCGTCGTCGACGAGACGTTCCGGCAGCAGACCGCGGACAACGAGGAGAAGTTCCGCCGGTTCGCCGCCACGGCGCAGCTGTTCCTCCCGGACGGCGCCCTGCCCGAGGTCGGCTCGGTGTTCCGCAACCCCGACCTCGCACGGACCTACGAGCTGATGGCCGCCGAGGGCGTCGCGCCGTTCTACACCGGCGAGCTCGCCGCGGAGGTCGTGGCCACGGTCCAGGACCCGCTCGAGGCCCCCGGCGCCGCCGCCGTCCGTCCCGGGCTGCTCGCCGCCGAGGACCTCGCCGGCTACGACGCCCCGCTGCGCGAGCCCACGCTGGTCGGGTACCGCGGGCTCGACGTCTACGGCATGGCGCCGCCGTCCAGCGGTGGCTCGGCCGTGGGCGAGGCGCTGAACGTGCTCGAGACGTTCCCGCTGGGCTCGCTGGCCGACGTCGAGGCGCTGCACCTGTACCTGGAGGCCGCGGCCGTCGCCTTCGCCGACCGCAACGCCTTCGTCGGCGACCCCGCGACCGTCGAGGTGCCGCTGGCCGAGCTGCTGTCCGAGGGCTTCGCGGCCGAGCGGGCGTGCGCGATCGACCCGGCCCGGGCGGCGCCGCGGCCGGTGCCGGCCGGTGCGCCCGACGGCGCGTACGGCCCATGCCCCGCACCTGCGGCGGCGGCCGGCGGCGGCGGAGCGGAGGGCACCTCGACGACGCACCTCACCGTCGCCGACGCGGCGGGCAACGTCGCGAGCTACACGCTGACCATCGAGCAGACCGGCGGCAGCGGCATCACCGTGCCCGGCCGCGGGTTCCTGCTCAACAACGAGCTCACCGACTTCACCTTCGCCCAGGCCGACCCGGCCCGGCCCGAGCCGAACCTGCCCGGCCCCGGCAAGCGACCGCGCAGCAGCATGGCGCCGACCATCGTGCTCGACGGCGGCGACCCGGTGCTAGCACTCGGCTCACCGGGCGGCGCCACCATCATCACGACGGTCCTGCAGACGCTCGTCGAGCGCCTGGACCGCAACGCCGACCTCGCCGACGCGATCGCCGCCCCCCGGGCCAGCTCGCGCAACGGCGCCACGACCGACGCCGAACCGGCCTTCCTCGCGGCGTACGGCGCCGACCTCACCACGCTGGGGCACGCCTTCGCGCCGGTCGCGGAGATCGGTGCAGCCACCGGCATCGAGTTCCTGCCCGGTGGCTTGCTCCTCGCCGCGGCCGAGCCCGAGCGGCGCGGCGGCGGCAGCGCCGGAGTCGTCGACGACGTCCTCGCCGACTGACAACCGGCCGGCGGTACCGGGCCGGCGGCACCGCCGGCCGGACCGGCGGTGCCGCGGACCCTCAGCGTCCGCCGGTGAGGACGCCGGCCGTGGTCACCGCCAGCGGCAGGGACGTGGCGGTTCCCGCGGGGATCGGCACGTCCTCGGGGAGGGCGAAGGGCACCTCCTGCGGGCAGACCGTCCCCTCGGCCGGCAGCGTCACCGTGACCAGGTAGCTGTCTGTCGCGCTGTCGATGCAGGAGGAGTTGCCGCCGTAGGCGGTGTGCCCGTCGCCGTCCATGGTGATCAGCCGGGCGTTGCCGAGCTGCTCCGTCAGCGCCACGGCTTCCGAGTACGGCGTGGCCGGGTCGTGGGTGGTACCGACGACGAGCACGGGTGGGGCCGACGGGTCGGCGACGAAGGGGCCGCCGAAGGCGTCCTCGTCGTGGGCGGGCCAGAGGGCGTACGGGATCTGGCTGTAGGCGCCCAGGAGGTTCCAGAAGTGGGGGAAGGCGACGAAGTCCTCGGCGCCTCGTTGCAGGTACGTCTCGATGTCGGTCGGCCACCGCTGTTCGCTGGCCGAGATCGTGAAGTAGCGGTCGCCCATCGGGTCGGCCGGATCGGTGAGGATGGCGATCAGGGCACGGATGGCGGATCCGTCGCCGTCCTCGGCCTGCGCGAGGGCGAGGGCGAGGATCCCCCACGCCTGCTTGGCGTACAGCAGGGTGAGGGTGACCCCGCGGATGTCGTCAGCGGTCACCGGCGCCGGGTCCTCGGGGAAGCCGGGAGCGGGGATCGGCGTCGCGTTGGCGGTGGCCAGCAGCGCGTCGTAGGCGGCGTGCGGATCGGCCCCGCCGAAACCGGAGCAGGCCACCTGGTCGGCCGCGCAGGCGTCGAGGAAGCGGTCCAGGGCGTCCTCGAAGCCGGCCGCGAGGATGGTGGCGTCGGTCTCGGGGTCGTTGATCCACTTGTCGGGGTCGATGGCGCCGTCCAGGACCATCGCCCGGTACCGATCCGGGAAGAGGCTGGCGTAGGTGGCGCCCAGGAACGTGCCGTACGAGAAGCCGAGGTAGCTCAGCTGCTCCTCGCCGAGGGCGGCGCGCAGGGCGTCCATGTCCCGGGCGACGTTCGCCGTCGACAGGTGCTCGAGGATCTCGCCGTTGTTGGCCAGGCAGGCGTCCACGTACGCCTGCGCCTCCGCGACGAGGGCGTCGACGTCGATCTCCGCGGGGCTCGGCGCCGGCCAGGTGGACGGCGGGGCCGGCTCCGGCGGGACCGGGTCGGGTGGTGTCGGGACGTCCGCCGCCGGAGCGGCGCAGGCCACGGCCGGGCTGCTCTGGCCCACTCCGCGCGGGTCGAACCCGACGATGTCGAAGCGCTGGCTGAGCAACTGGAAGGGTCCGGGACCCAGCATCTGGAAGAACTCGGCGGCCGGGCCGCCCGGGCCGCCGAAGTTGACGAACAGCGTGCCGATCCGGTTGGCCTGGTCGGTGGCCGGCACCCGGGCGACGAAGATGTCGACCTGCGCTCCGCCGGGGTCGTCGTAGTCCATGGGGAGCGGCGCCCGCGCGCACTCGACGCCGGCCGCGGTGCCCTCGGGCGTGGTCCCGCACGGAGCCCAGGCCAACGTGGGGACCGGCGCCTGCTCGACCGCCGTCGCCGGCTCCGGCTGGGCGCTCGCGGCTGCGGGCGTTGCGCCGATCAGCACGGCGACCACGCTGCTGACGACGGCGGTGCGACGGCTCGTCATGGGACACCGGCCTCCTGGCACGACGCGGGCGACGCCGCCCGCCGGGTGTGTCGCGGGAAGTCAACCGGGGTGACAGCACGCTCGTCACCGTTTCCGGGTTGAGGAGTCTGCCAGTTCCGGAACGCGGGCTGCGCGCCGTCACCGTGCGAGTCGTCGCCCTGACCCCCCGCACGGTGACCAGCTCAGGCGGCGCTCGGTCGCCAGCCCAGCGCCGGGCCCAGCCGGGTGGCGATGTCGGTGAGGATCTGCTCGTAGTCCTCGTCGGCGAAGCTGAACGGCAGCGCGAAGACCACCTCGTCGACCGCGCGGAACCCGGCGTGTGCGTACAGCGCCTCGGCGACCTCCTCCGACGTGCCGAGCAGGTCGCGGGCGAACAGCAGCCGGGCCGGCCCCTGCGGGGTCGCCGTTCGCGGGGTGCGCGCCTCGACGTAGGTGGCGTACTTCTGCCGCTGCGCGGCGGTGGCGGTGTCGGTGGGGATGACGACCAGCCCCTGGGAGACCCGGCCCGCCGGGTGGGTGGCCCGGAACTCCGCGACGAGCGAGGCCTGGATCTCGGCGAAGTCCTCGGACTCCTCGGCCTTGACCACGCTGCTGGTCAGGAAGTTCATGCCGTGTTCCCCCGCCCACCGCGCCGAGCCCAGGCTGCCGCCGCCGTACCACGTGCGGCCGCGCAGGCCGGGGGAGTGCGGCTGCACCCGGTCCGACCACTCCTCCACCACGCCCTCGCGGCCGGCGAACGTGCTGGCCGGCTCGCCGCCGAGCAGCCGCAGCAGCCGGGACACCCGCGCGTAGGAGAAGTCCTCGACGTCGGCCGTGTCGGGGTATAGGGCGCCCTTGACGTCGTCCCAGTGCATCGGGAGGCCGACGCTCACCCCGGGGTTGAGCCGGCCGCCGGAGAGGACGTCGACGGTGGCGAGGTCCTCGGCCAGCCGCAGCGGGTTCTCCCAGCCGAGCGGGATCACCGCGGTGCCCAGCTCGATCCGCCGGGTGCGCTGGGTGGCGGCGGCCAGGAGGGCGACGGGGGAGGAGATGCCGTACTGCAGGTGCCGGTTGCGCACCCAGGCGCTGTCGAAGCCCAGCTGCTCGCCGAGCTCGATGACCCGGAGCGTCGTCTCGTGCCCGGGGCGGGGGTCGGTGCCGTCGAAGAGGCCGATGGTGAGGAAGCCGAGCTGCTGCAGGGGAACAGAGGGGTCGGGCATGCGGAGATCATCGCCGACACGGCGAGGGGCCGGGACGGTGCTGCCGTCCCGGCCCCTCGGAGTTCCCGCGGCTACGTCAGAGCGGGCGCCCGGTCCTCGTCGGCGTCGCGCGGCGACTGCCCGTCGAGCGCCTCGGCCGGCGCTCCCGCGGGGGTGTGCTCCCGCCGCAGCTCGGGGTCCTCGACGGCCTCCCCGCGGGCGACCATGCCCGCGACGTCGGACAGCGGGATCTCCTTGAGCAGCAGTGCGAGCACCAGCGCGACCGCGAAGGCCGGCAGCAGGTAGCCGAACACCGGGGCGAGCGCGTCGGCGTAGGAGTCCACGATCGCCGTCCGCAGCGGGTCGCCGGCCGCCTGCACCGCCTGCGGCACGAGGCTGTCGGGCGAGGTGATGCCGGCGGCGACCGCCTGCTCGCCGTTGGCCTGCAGCGCGCCGGTGAGGTTGTCGGCGAGCCGGCTGGTGAAGATCGTCCCGAAGACGGCCACGCCGAGGGTCGCGCCGACCTCGCGGAAGTAGTTGTTGGTCGCGGTCGCCGCACCGAGGTCGGACGCCGGCACGGCGTTCTGGGCCACCAGGACGACGATCTGCATGATCAGGCCCAGGCCGAGGCCGATGGCGAAGAGCATCGCGCCGACCGTCCACAGCGACGTGTCGCCCGAGAGGCTGGTCATCCAGACCATCGCCGCCGCGACGACGAGCACGCCGGCGATCGGGAAGACCTTGTAGCGACCGGTCTTCGTCGTGGCGATGCCCGAGCCGATGACGGTGATGAACAGGCCGGCCATCATCGGCAGCATCAGCAGGCCGGAGTTGGCCGCCGAGGTGCCCGACGCCATCTGCAGGAACGTGGGCATGAACGCGATGGCCGAGAACATGCCCAGCCCGACCGCCGCGCCCAGCGCCGTGGTGACGACGAAGACGCGGTTGCGGAAGAGGCTCATCGGGATGATCGGCTGGGCCGCGCGCAGCTCGACCCGCACGAACAGCACGGCCGACACGACGAAGGCCGCCATGAGGGTCAGCGTCCAGCCGTCGGTCCAGCCGCGGTCGCCACCGAAGTCGGTGAAGAAGATCAGCGACGTGGTCGCGGCCGAGAGCAGCGCGATGCCGGCGTAGTCGATCGGCTCGGTGTTCCTCTTCCGCGGCAGGCGGAGGGCGAACCAGCCGATCAGCAGGGCCGCGACGCCCACCGGGACGTTGATCCAGAAGCACCACTGCCAGCCCAGGCTGGCATGGTCGGTGAGGTAGCCGCCCACGAGCGGGCCGGCCACGGCGGCCAGGCCGAAGACCGCGCCCAGCGGGCCCATGTACTTGCCGCGCTCCTTGGCCGGCACGACGTCGGCGATGATCGCCTGGGAGAGGATCATCAGCCCGCCGCCGCCCAGGCCCTGGACCCCGCGCCAGATGACGAACCAGGTGAAGTCCGGCGACAGGGCCGCCCCCACGCTGGCCGCGGTGAACAGCCCGACCGCCACCAGGAAGAGGGTCCGGCGGCCCCACAGGTCGCCGAACTTGCCATAGATCGGCATGACCAGGGTGCTGGCCAGCAGATAGGCCGTGGTCACCCAGGCCATGTGCGCGACGCCGCCCAGGTCTCCGACGATCGTCGGCATGGCCGTCGAGATGATCGTCTGGTCCAGGCTCGACACGAGCATGCCCGCGATGAGCGCGGAGAAGATCAGGTTGATCCGCCGCCGGGTGAGGACGATGGGTGCCGCGTCGGCGGCGGTCGGGGTGGTCACCGTGCTCCTGTGGGTCGGGACGCCGAGGTGGTCGGCGTCGGGGGGAGGGTCTCGAGGAACGCCGTCCGCGTGGCCTCGAGGTAGTGCTGCAGGGGGGTGCCGTCGTCGGCCTCGAACCAGGCGCGGCACGCCGTCCGCACGAGGGCCTGGGCCGCCGCCGCGAGGGCGGCGCACCCGGCGTCGGGGCGGGGCAGCCCGCGCCGCTCGGCGAGCAGGCCGGCGATCTCCTGCTCGCGGGACGCCTCGCGGGCCAGGTGTGCGGCCAGCAGGCGCGGTTCCCGCTCGGCGAGGGCGATGACCACCTGCAGGCCGGCGCGCCCCACCTCGTCGAACAGCGGCGTCGGGTCCAGGAGGTCGAGGAGGTCGGCGAGCAGGTCACCGCAGGGGCCACCCGCGACGAACGCCGCCCGCGCCCCGGGCGTGCCCACCGGCGGCTCCTGGCCGATGACGGCCAGCTCCTTGGACTCGAAGTAGTTGAAGAAGGTGCGCAGGGAGACCCCGGCCTGGTCGCAGATCTGCTCGACGGTCACGCCGTCGAGCCCGGCGGCCAGGACCAGCTCCCGCGCCGCGGCGGTCAGCCGGCGCCGGGTGTCGGCCTTCTTGCGCTCGCGCAGGCCGGCTTCTGTTTGCACGTCGTGCATCTTTGCGCGGCGTGCAGACGGACGGCGTCTACCGCGGTCGTGTCGTCGGTCACCCGGCGCGCGTGCGCTCGCGGGCGGTGCGGGTACCCGCAGTGCGACGGAGCACGCCCGGACGGAGGAGCAGCGATGACGACGACGCGGGACGACGAGTACCCCGCCGGCGGGCAGCCGGACGACGGCCCCCGCCTCCCGACGACGCCGGCCGAGGCGGTGCCGCCGGACCCGCCGGTCGGGCGCGGGGTGCCCACCCGCGTCGACACCGACGTCCCGGAGGAGGAGACCCCGCGGTCCGGGGGGCCGGTCGACACGTACGACGATCCGGTCCAGCACGACCCGCACAACCAGGATGACCCTAGACTTATATAAGCGATCACTGTAGCCTTGGACCGTGCACGCGTTCGACGTCCTCGGAGACCCGGTCCGACGCCGGATCCTGGAGCTGCTGGCCGACGGCGAGCAGCCCGCCGGGGCGATCGGGGCCGTCGTCCAGGGGGAGTTCGGCATCACGCAACCAGGGGTGTCCCAGCACCTGCGCGTCCTCCGCGAGAACGGGTTCGCGCGGGTCCGCGCCGAGGGTGCTCGCCGGCTCTACGCCGTCGAGCCCGCCGCGCTGCAGGACGTCGACCGCTGGCTGGACCGGTTCCGCGGCGCCTGGGACCAGCACCTCGACGCGCTGGCGACCGAGCTGGCCCGCGGCGAACGCGCACGACGCCGGAGGGCGATCCCGCCCCCGGACAGCGGCCGGGCGGCCGGGACGGAGGACGACAGGTGAGGGACATCCTGCTCGAGGTGGCCGCGGCGGCGCGGTCGGTGAGCCGGCGCGCCGCCGAGGGGGGCGAGGAGGTCGCCGTCACGGTGCGGCGCACCTACCCGGCGTCCGTCGAGGACGTGTGGAACGCCCTCACCGACCCCGAGCGGCTGGGCCGGTGGTTCGCCCCGGTCAGTGGCGACCTGCGGGCCGGCGGCACGTTCCAGGTGGAGGGCAACGCCGGCGGCGAGATCCGGCGCTGCGAGCCGCCGAGCCGGCTCACCGTGACCTGGGGCGGCGAGGTCAGCGTCGTCGACGTCCGGCTGACCGGCGACGCAGGAGGAACGACGTTCTCCCTGGAGCACACCGTGCCGCTGGAGATCGCCGGCAGCGGGGCGGGCGGGCTGTACGTGGGCCCCGGCTGGGACGCCGCCGTCCTCGGCCTGGCCGGCTTCCTGGCCGGCGAGGTCGTCGACGACCCCGTGGCCTGGGAGAACGCGCCGGAGATGCAGCACTACCACGAGCGCAGCATCGACGCCTGGGTCGAGGTCGTCGCGGCGAGCGGCACCGCCACCGCCGAGGAGGTCGCCGTGGCCACCGAGGTCGCCCGTGCCCAGTTCACCCCCGACCTGGTGGCCGGACCGACCGAGCCGTCCGCCGGGTAGCCGGGCCGGAGGTCACCCCGCCGGGGACGCTGCGCCCTCGGTGAGGTGGGCGTCGACGGCCGCCTTGTCGACGCCCAGTCCGGCCAGCACCCCGGTGCCGTCCTCGGCCTCCAGCACGGCGAGCAGGAGGTGCCCGCCGCCGATCGCGTCGTCCCCCCGGCGCAACGCCTCCTGGAAGGTGAGCTCGAGCGCCTGCTGCGCGTGCGGGTCGAAGGGGATGAGGTCGGGCACCACGCCGGCCGCCGGCGGCAGCGTCGCGGTCGCGGTCCTGCGGACGGCGTCGAGCGCGACGCCCTGCGCCGCGAGGGCGCGGGCCGCCTCGCCCTCGGGGTCGTGGACCAGCGCCAGCACCAGGTGCGGCACGCCGATGGTCGCGCTGCGCGCGGTGCGGGCCTGCTCCTGGGTGCCGACGACGACGGCGCGCGCCTCGTCGGTGAACCGGCTGAAGCCCTGACTGGGGTCCAGCGGCGGCGCGTCGCCCTTCGCCGCCCCCGCCTTCGCGACGAAGCGCTTCTGGGCGGCCTGCTTGGTGACGCCCATGCTGCGGCCGATGTCCGACCAGGAGGCGCCGGTCCGCCGGGCCTGGTCGACGAAGTGCCCGATGAGCGAGTCGGCCACCTCCCCGAGGTGCTCGGCGAGGAGGACCGCGCCGGCCAGCTGGTCGAGCGGGGCCTCGTGGGTGCGGGTGACGGCGTGGATGAGGTCGTCGAGCCGGACGGGAGTGGGGGGCTGCGCGTCGGTCATGTCGTCAACCGTAGGTTGACGACCGCCGCATCGTCAACCGCGCGTTGACGACGGCCGCGTCGTAGGTTGGTCCGACCCCACGCCCCGACCTCTGGACCGATGCGGTGACCGCCGACCTGCCCCTGCCCGCCGACCCGGGACACCCGGCGTGATCGGCCGCCGGCCGCGGCGGGTGCTCGTGCTCGGTGGCGCCCGGTCGGGCAAGTCGCGCTTCGCGGAGCAGCGGCTGCACCGGGTGCGCGGCGTCGAGTACGTCGCCTGCGGGGCCGTGCCGGACGGGAGCGACGCCGAGTGGACCGATCGCGTCGGGCTGCACCGCGCCCGCCGTCCGGCGTCCTGGCGGACCGTGGAGACCGTGGACCTGGCGGCGGTGCTCGGCCGCCCAGGCCCGCCGGTGCTGGTCGACTGCCTGACCACCTGGCTGGCCCGCACGATGGACGACTGCGGCATCTGGACCGGTGCCCCGGACGCCGACGCCCGGCTCGCCGCCGCGGTGGACGCGCTCGTCGACGCCTGGGCCGGCACCCGGCGGCGGGTCACGGCGGTCAGCAACGAGGTCGGCGGCGGGATCGTGCCGGCGACGGCGTCCGGACGGCGGTTCCGCGACGAGATGGGGACGCTCAACGCCCGGATCGCCGCGCGGGCCGACCGGGTCTGGCTGCTGACCGCCGGCATCCCGCAGCGGCTGAGGTGACCGCGCAAAGCCGGTTGACGCGCGCGGGAGCCTGACGGCGTGCCGGTCGGGATCCGCGAGCTCACCGAGGCCGACGTCGAGGCGGTCGTGGCCCTGTCCCTGCGCGCGTGGGCCCCCGTCTTCGCCTCCTTCGAGGCCGTGCTCGGGGCGGCGGTCTACCGGCACCTGTACCCGGACTGGACGACGAGCCAGGCGCGCGCGGTCGAGCAGGTCTGCCGGGACGGGGCGCTCCTCGTCCGGGTGGCCGTCGACGAGGCCGACCGGCCGATCGGCTTCGTGGCGGTGGCCCTGCACGACGAGACGCACGACGAGCCGTGCAGCGGGGAGATCGAGATGGTCGCCGTGGATCCCGCGCAGCAGCGCCGGGGGACCGGGGCCGCCCTGGTCGAGCACGCGCTGGCCGAGATGCGGCAGGCCGGCGTCCGACTGGCGGTGGTGGCCACCGGCGGCGACCCCGGCCACGCCCCGGCACGGGCGGCGTACGAGCGGGCCGGGTTCACCGGGCTGCCGCTGGTCCGCTACTACCGGGCGCTGTGACCGTGCCGGTCACCCCTCCCGCAGCCGCTCGGCGAGGGACTCGAGGCCGCCGCGGATCATCGCGCCGCAACCGTCGGCGGGCAGTGCCGCGGCGGCCGCCAGGCCGAGCTCGAGCTGCCGCCGGGCGGCCGGGAGGTCCCCGAGCCTGCGGTGGTCCTCCCCGAGGTCGAGGTGCAGCGAGGGGGAGAAGGGGCCGTCAACGCCAGCGGTCGTCGTCGGGGACCACGTGGACCGCCGCCTCCTCGGCCGAGGCCGCTCCGCCGTCGATGCCCCGGTCGTGGGCGAAGAGCTCGGCGTCGGTGTCGAGGCGGACGCCGTCGTCCTCCTCGGCCAGCCGGCCGGCGCGGGCGTCCCCGACCTCCTCGTCGATCAGCTCGCCGTCGGTGTCGGACGCGTCGCCCAGGCCGTCGCCGTCCTCCACCGTCCGGTCGGGGAGTTCCCGGGCGAGCCGGCCGGTGAGGCTCTCGCCGCGCTCCTCCTCGTCGCCCGTGGTGCCCCAGTCGGTCGAGGCCCAGGGCCGCTCGGCCGGCGACCAGCCCTCGTCGAGCGGGTCGACGCCGCGGTCGTCCAGGGTGTCCGCCGGGTCGAGGACGCCGGAGTCGTTCTCGCCATCGAGGTCGTCGGGGCTGCCCCAGGGGTCCACGCGCCGCCTCCCGTCGTCGCAACCGGGTGATGAGGGCAGCCTGCCCCTGGTGGCGGTGCCGGCACCACCCGCTGCGACGCCGGTGGCGCGACGGACCGCTCAGGGCGTGATCGGCTCCGCCAGCAGCGCGCCCGCGGCACCGGCGTCGCCCGCCACGGCGAGGCGGGGGTCGGCGAGGGTGGTCCGCCGCCACAGCAGCAGCGCGACGGCGAGCTCGGGGCCGGCGACCTCGGCGACGACCGGACCGGACCCCAGCGTCCACCCGGCCGTGGGCGTGGTGAGCCGGACCGCCGTCGCCGGGGGCGCCATCCGGCCGAGCCGCACCTGGCGGGGCTGCATCGTGTCGAGCACCTCGGCGATGCAGTCGGCCGCCACTGCCGGGTCGGCGTCCACCGGTCCGCCGGCCGCCCCGGCCAGGTCCAGCCGGTGGACCAGGGTCTCGTGCAGCTGCCGGCGCCGCCACCAGCCGGCCTCGCCGGCGCCGGTCAGCGTGGGGCAGGGCCGCCGCGGGTCGTCGAGGGCCGCGCGCAGCTCGGCGGCCGCGTCCGGGTAGCCCTCCACCGTCTGCGCCGCCAGGAAGGGCCCGTCGTCGGGGACGCCGGCCTCCGGCGCCGACCGGGCGGTGGCCGCGGCCCACCGGTGCACCGCGCCGAGGTGCCGCACGAGGTCGGCGACGGTCCAGGGCGCGCAGGCGCGGACCGGGGCGGCGGGGTCCGCGGCCGCCGCCAGGCGGGCGAACACGGCCTGTTCGGCCGCAAGCGCGGCGAGGTGGTCGAGTGCGGCGGTCATGGCGCGAGGATGCCCGAGACCGGTCACCGGCCGCCGGAGACGTCCACGAAGGTCCCGGTGACGTAGGAGGCCCCGGGCGAGAGCAGCCACGCCACGGCCTCGGCCACCTCCTCGGGGTGCCCACCGCGGCGCATGGGGACCGTCGGGGCCAGCCGGTCGACCCGGTCCGGCTGCCCGCCGGAGGCGTGGATGTCGGTGTGGATCAGCCCCGGCCGGACCGAGTTGACCCGGATGCCGTCGGCGGCCACCTCCTTGGCCAGGCCGACGGTCAGCGCGTCGACGGCCGCCTTGGCCGCGGCGTAGTCGACGTACTCCTCGGCTCCGCCCAGGACCGCCGCGCGGGAGGACACGTTGACGATCGCGCCGCCGTCCCCGCCGTACCGGGGCGACATGGCCCGCACCGCCGAGCGCGCGCACAGGAACGAGCCCAGCGTGTTGACCGCGAGGGTGTGCTCGATGCGGTCGGCGTCCAGCTCCTCGACGCGGGACCGGCGGCCCAGCGCGCCGGCGTTGTTCACCAGGCCCGTGACCGGGCCGCGCTCGGCGGCCGCAGCGAACAGCGCGGCCACCTCGGCCTCGCGCGACACGTCGGCGCGGACGGCGGCCGCCCGGACGCCGGCCTCCCGGCAGGCCGCCGCCACGCGCTCGGCCGGCTCCTGCTGGGCGGTCCAGGAGAGGACCACGTCCCACCCGTCCCGCGCCAGGCGCAGGCTCGTCGCCGCTCCGATCCCCCGGCCGCCGCCGGTCACGACGCACACACCCCGGCTCACCCGTCACCTCCGGTCGGCCCCCGCGGCCCGCGCCCGTGTGACGCCGCGCCCGGGGACCCGCGCAGATGGTGTCAGGGGTGCGGGCGCCGGCCACCCGGTGGCAGCTGGACGCGGATCACCGTCTCGCCCGGTCGCAGCTCGATCGCGATGTCCCCGTGGTGCCCATCGACGATGCGGCAGGCCATGTGCAGGCCGAGGCCCGTGCCCTCACCGACCTCCTTCGTCGTGAAGAAGGGGTCGAAGGCGTGCTGCTGCGTCTCGGGCGACATCCCGGTGCCGGTGTCGCCGACCTCGACCACGACGCCACCGCGGTCCGCGCGGGTGGACAGCCGGAGCGTCCCGCCGTCGGGCATCGCGTCGAGCGCGTTGTGGACCAGGTTGGTCCACAACTGGTTGAGCTCGGCCGCGGCCGCCTCGATCCGGGGCGCGGCGGGGTCGTAGTCGCGGACGACGGTCACGGTCCCGGGGATCCGGTAGGCGAGCATCACCACGGTGCTGTCCAGCCCCTCGGCGACGTCGGTCTGCTGCGTCGACGCCCGGTCGAGCTGGGCGTAGGACTTGACCGCCGCCACCAGGTCGGAGATGCGGCGGGTCGACTCCCGGGCCTCGCGCAGCAACCCCGACGCGGACAGCGTCGTGGCCACCCACCGCAGGGCCGGCTCCAGCGCGGCGCCGCCGGTCGCGCCGGCCACCCGGTCGCACCAGGCGGGGTCGGCGCCGGCACCGGCCAGCACGTCGGCCGTCTCCGCGGTCTGGTCGATCCCGTGGCGGTCCAGCCAGTCGGCGAGGGCGTCCTCGCGGTCGGCCAGGAGGACCGGGCCGACCGCCGGGGCGTCCGGCTGCAACTCGCGGCGCAGCTCGTCGAGGGCGGCGAACTGGGCGGCGGTCAGCGAGCCGGAGGCCAGCCAGCCGACCGAGGTCAGCGCCGCCGCGCAGACGGCGCCCAGCTCGTCGACGGCCCGCGCCGCCGCGGCCGCCGGGTTGTTGATCTCGTGGGCGAACCCGGCCGCGAGGGTGCCGAGCGCGACCAGCGACTCCCGCTGCCGGGCTGCCGCCTCGAAGGTGCGCGCGGTCCGGGAGATCCCCTCGATGATGTGCACGCCGAACGGGAACCAGGTGGTCGCCCAGTCGCGCAGGGCCGGCGCGGGGACGCGGAAGACGCGGCCGGCCACGCACCCGCGGGCCGTCGCCAGGTACACCCCGTGCTCGTCCCAGGCGCGGAAGCCGCCGGCCCACCGGCCGGGCACGTCCATCGTCGCGAGCAGCGTCTCCTCGCGCCCGACGTGGCGCACCAGGTCGATCCCGCCGTCGACGAGGAGCCACCAGGCGTCCGCGGGCCGGCCCGCGGTGAACAGCTCCTCCCCGGGTGCGAACCGCACCGTCGTCCCCGCCCCCACGAGGGCTCGGAGCTGGTCCTCGCCCATGCCCCCGAAGAGCGGCAGCGGGCGCAGGTCGTCTGCGCCGATCACGTCGTCGTGGACGGTCACTGGGGTCATCGGCGAGGCCTCCCGACGCACGCACCGCGGCCGCGGTGACGGGGCCGCACCGGGCACTGCTGCTGCCCGGTGCGGCACCCTACCGCCGCAGGGCCGCCGGCAAGCCGTCGAGCCCGGGCAGCTGGTAGCTCCAGAAGGCGTCGACCAGCGCGCGGGCGTGCTCACGGTCGCGGGCGGTCCGCAGGATGTGCGCCAGCACGCGACGGGTGTTGTCGAAGACCAGCTCGAGGATCTCCCGCTGCACCGGGGCCGGCGGGGTGTCCAGGGACGCTCGGCGTGCGCGGCGAGGCGCCGCACGAACGCCTCGGGGCAGCCCGCGACGGCGGTGCCCTCGGCCCGGTCGAGCAGGACGACGACGGCCAGGCGGTGGTCGAGCCAGAAGTCCAGCAGCTGCGCGGCGGCCGCCGTCCGGTCCGCCGTCCCTCGGTGAGCGCCGCGACCCGGGTGTCCAGCAGCCGGTCGTGGCAGCCCCCGGCCCGGCGAGCAGCTCCTCGACGGCGAACGGCGCGCCGGCCAGCGGACCGTCCCCGGCCGGGCCGGGCTGCGGGTCGGCCACGGCGGCGACGGCGTTGAGCGCCCGGAAGGCGTCGATGAGCGCGGTCGCCGTCTCGGCCAGGTCCTCGGCGGTGACCTCTCCGGCACGGACCCACCGGGCCATCTCGACGGCGTCCCACTCGCGGTAGTCCTCGTACGCGGTCAGCACGACGTCAGTAGTGAACGCTGCGTTCGCTCCTGCCCCACCCCCTTGGGGCGGAGCGCGACCACCCGCCTGGGGGTGTGGCGGGGCCGGGGCCGGCGGCATCCTCCTCGTGACCGGCGTCACCCGACCGGGTGAACCGGCCACGCACCCCGCTCCGAGAGCCGCGCCCGTGAGAGGCAGGGACCCCGATGACCCTGGCAGTGCGCACGTCCCCCCGGCCGGCCGCAGGCCCCGGTGACGCCGTCGACCGCATCGTCGCCGCCGTCGCCTCGGACCCGGCGCCCCTGCGGGCGAGCGTCCTCGGCGAGCCGGCTCGGGAGCTGGTCGGGCAGATCCGCCGGGTGTCGGTGGACCACGAGCTCGCGACCGTGCTGTCCCTCCGGGCCGAGCGCCTCGCCAACCCGGCCGTCGCCGCGATGCTCCGCGAGCGCGCCACGGCCCGGCGGCACCGGGCGGAGCGGATCCGGGCCGACCTCGCCGCGCGGGGCGTCGTGGTGCACCGGCCGGCGTGGTCGGAATAGCGCAGACCCCGGCCGAGGGCGTACCGCTGGGCGGCGGCCGGACCACCGCCGGCGTCGTCCGGATCGGGTCCGCCGTGCACCGCCCGGCGCGACCGTGGACAGCGGCGGTCCACGCGGTGCTGCGGCACCTGGAGGCGGCCGGGTTCGAGGGCGCCCCGCGCGTGCTCGGCGTCGACGCGCAGGGCCGGGAGGTGCTCAGCTTCCTCGAGGGCGAGACCGTCGGCGAGCGCAGGCCGTGGCCCTCGTGGGTGCACGCCGACACCGCCCTGGCCGACGTCGGCGCCTGGCTGCGGCGGCTGCACGACGTGACGGCGCGGTTCGTGCCCCCGGAGGGGGCGACCTGGTTCTCCGGCCGGCCGTGGCGGCCGGGGCTGGTCATCGGGCACCACGACGCCGCGCCCTACAATGCGGTCTGGCGGACCGGCCACGTGATCGGCTTCGTCGACTGGGACACGGCGAGCCCGTCCTCGCCCGAACTGGACCTCGCCTACGCGGCGCTGCAGTGGGTACCGCTGCTGGCCGCGGGGTCGGCCTGGCCGCACGCCGCCACCCCCGTGCCGGACGCGTCGCGGCGCCTGCACCTGCTGCTGGACGCCTACGGCTTCGACGGCGACCGGAGAGCGTTCGGGGCGGTCGTGGCCGAGCGGGCGCGGATCAACGCCGCCGTCGTCCGGCGGCTGGCCGACGGCGGGGACCCGGCCTACGCGGCGATCCGCCGGCAGGCCGACGACCTGGAGCGGTCCGCCGTCGAGGTCGAGGCCCGGCCCGCGTCGTTCTGGCAGCGCCCGGCGCCCCCCGAGCGCTGAGCTGTCCCGGACTCCCCGCGCGGGCGTCCGCTCAGCGGAGGGCGAGCCCGCCGCCCTCGGCGCGGCTGTCGGGGTCGATCCCCAGCTCGCGGAGCAGTTCGGCGTCCCGCACCGTGTCGACGTCGACGTCGAGGACCTCCTCGGCGCGGCGGGCCTCATCGGTGCGGCCCTTGGCGCGCAGCACCTGGACGACGTGCGACCTGTCGATGCTCACGGGTCAGACCGGCTGCGGCCCGCTGGGCGGTGGGGCGCTGGGGTCGGTGGGGCTCGGCTGCGGGAACGGCGCGGGCTCGGGCGGCGGGGTGGGGTCGACCGGCGACGGGGACGGCGACGGCGGCTGGGGACCCGGAGGCGGTGTCGTCATGGACCGACGCTAGCCCCGGACCGCAGCCCCCGGCCGGTCCGGTTCACGGGGTCGCGTCGCCGTCCGCCGCGGGATCGCAGGCCGGCGAAGGCAGGCCGGGGAAGTCGCTGAGCGCCGCCATCGCCACGTCGAGGTCGGGCGGGCCGAGCACGATCGTCACGTGGACGACGTCGCCGGGTTCGGCGATGTCGCCCGCGCCGAGGGCGTCGGCGAGGAGCCGCGCGGACTCCTCCTCGCCGGCCGGGTGCGTGATGCCCGACGGGACGGCGTCGGCGTTCGTCGTGACGCTGCCGACGACGACCCCCGGAGCGGCCAGGTGGGCGGCTGCCGCCTCCGCGAGCGCCGGGTCCCCGGTGGTGTTGAGGACGTCGACGACCACGGGCTCGACGGCGGGGCAGGCCTCCTCCGGCGGGGCGGGGGGCTCCGCCGGCGCCGGTTCCGCCGCGGGGGCCGGGGGCTCCGCGGGAGCCGGAGTGTCGGCCGGAGCCGGCTCCGCTGCTGGGGTCGGCTCCTCCACAGGGGCCGGGGTCTCGGCCGTCGGCTCGGTCGGGGCCGGGGTCTCGGCCGTCGGCTCGGTCGGGGCCGGGGTCTCGGCCGTCGGCTCGGTCGGGGCCGGGGTCTCGGCCGTCGGCTCGGTCGGGGCCGGGGTCTCGGCCGTCGGCTCGGTCGGGGCCGGGGTCTCGGCCGTCGGCTCGGTCGGGGTCGGCGTCTCGGCCGGCGACTCCGTGGGGGTCGGCTCCGCTGCCGGGGTCGGCGTCTCGGCCGGCGACTCCGTGGGGGTCGGCTCCGCTGTCGGGGTCGGCGTCTCGGCCGGCGGCTCGGTGGGGAGGGGCTCGGGAGCGGTGGGCTGCTCCGCCGCCGGGACCTCGGGGTCCTCCGCCGGCGTCCCGGTGGCGGCCGGCTCGTCGGCGGCGGGCGGTGCCTCGTCCGCGGCCGAGGGCTCGGCGACGGCCGGCGTCTCGGCGGAGGCGAGGATCTCGGGCTCGTCCGGCGATGTGGGCTCCGCCGGCGCCGCCGGCGGCTCCGGGGCGGGGCCGGGTTCGGGTGCCGGGACTGGTTCGGGTGCCGGCGCGGGGATCGGGTCGGGTGCCGGGGCCGGCTCGGGGAGCGGGGCCGGCTCCGGGGCGGCCAGGATCGCCGGCGGTGGCGCCGGGGCGGCCGGTGGGATCGACGGGGGTCCGGCCGGGACCGGCGTCGGAAGGGTCGGGACCGGGCCGCCGGCGTACACGGCCGCCAACTGCAGCACGGTCGCCACGTAGCTGGCGGAGTGGTTGTAGGCGAACACCGCCCGCGCCTGCCCGGCGATGGTGCGGAGGTCGCCGCCGGCGGCGCACAGGTAGGCGGCCGAGGCCGCGGCGGCGTCGTAGATGTCGAACGGGTCGCGCCGGCCGTCCCCGTCGCCGTCCTCGGCGTACCGGGCCCAGGTGGACGGGATGAACTGCATCGGGCCCACGGCCCGGTCGTGGACGGCGTCCCCGTCGAGGCGCCCGCCGTCGGTGTCCACGATGCGGGCCGTCCCGGCGCCGGTGAGCGCGATGCCGACGATCGGCGGGTCCGACAGCCCGTCGGTGCGGAGCACCGCACCGGCGAACCGCCCGTGGTTGGACTCCACCCGGCCGATGGCGGCGAGCAGCGGCCAGCTGAGGTGGCAGGACGCCGGGGCGGCGGCGGCCGCACGGGTGTAGGCGTCCAGCGCGGTCGCGGGGATCCCGCGGCCGGCCAGTGCGGACACCGGCCCCGCGGCCGGCCGGGGCGGGACGTCGCGCAGGGACGGCGCGGGCTCGGCGGCCGGCGCAGCGGCC